>RFRI01000007.1 GCA_009924535.1 Verrucomicrobiota bacterium | reverse complement strand
CGGCCTGACCATGCTGCTCACCCAGTGCCTGGCGGCGCCGTTCGCGCTCATCCTGGAATACGAAGCCTTGGGGCATTCGCCCAACGGAGGCCAGATGCTCGCCGCCTTCGTCATCCTGATCGGCGTCGGCGTCGCGCTCGGCGCTCCCGCGGAAGGCGACCCCGCGGACCGGCGGACCGGCGTCTGGCTCGGCGTGCTGTCGGCCCTCGGCCAGGCTTGCGGCGCGGTCAGCACCCCGCTGACCGTCGAAACGTGCAAGCAAGCCGGCGAAATCATTCCCGACGGCTTTGCGCAGGCCTTCGTGCGCCTGCTCGGCGGAGTGCCCATCGTATTGCTCTTCCTACTCTGGGCTTCGCGCAAGGACGGCCTGCTCGCGAAGGTGCGCCGGCCGTATGCCTTCGCGTCCGCTCCTGGGTGGATGCTCATGAACGGAATTGCCGGGCCGGCGCTCGGCGTCGCCTGCTATCAGTGGGCGCTCACGCGCAGCCCCGCCGCGCTCGTGTTGAGCGTGGTCGCGCTCACGCCGCTCATCGGCCTCGTGATGCAGTGGGCCGTCGAAGGCCAGCGTCCCTCGTGGCGCCTCTGGCTCGGCGGCGCGATCGCCATCGCCGGCGTGATCCTGCTGCGGAGGTTCTAGGCGGAAGCCGAGTCGGCCTTGCGCTCGTGGGCGTCGACCACGACCGTCGTGACGAGGTCGGAACCGACATTCGTCATCGAGCGGGCCATGTCGAGGATTCGGTCCACGCCGAGCACGATGCCGATGCCTTCGGGCGGGATTCCAAAAGTGACCAGCAGGCCGGCGATGAGCGGCAAGGAGCCACCAGGGATGCCCGCGACGGCGACGGCGCTGAGCACGGAGAGGAAGAGTAGCGTTAGCTGCTGGGCGATCGTGAGGTCGACGCCGAAGACCTGCGCGACGAAGAGCACCACGCAGCCTTCGTACAGGGCCGTGCCGCTCATATTCATCGTCGTGCCGAGCGGAAGCACGAAGCCCACGACGCTCGGCTTGAGGCCAAGGGTGTTCTTTGAGCACTCCAGCGCGGCCGGTAGGGTCGCGTTGCTGGAGCTCGTCGAGAAGGCGGTGATCAGCACGCCGCGGATATCACGGAAGAATTCCAGCGGCTTCCGGTCGGTCCAGAGACGGAGCCAGAGCGACATCGTGCCGAAAAGGTGGAACAACATCACCGCGAGGCACCCGAGAGCGAAGACCCCGAGGGCGACCAGGATGTCCAGGCCGATCTTGACGATGACGCTGTAGATCATGAGCGGCACCGCATAAGGGGCGAGCTTCAGCGCGAGCTGCACGATGCCGGTCATGAGTTCAGCCACCAGGTCAAGCGCGCCGAGCAGCTGTTGACGCTTCGCCTCCGGCAGCTGCGTGCCGACGACCCCGACGAGCAACGCGAACAGAATGAGCGGCAGGACGTCGCCGATCGAGCCGTTGGTATGGCCGACGACGGCGCCGAAGAGGTTCTTGGGCATGAACATCTCCACCAAGCCGGCGAGATCGACCGAAGGAGTGGCCGCCGAGGTGGCGACGTGCTTCTGAGCGGCGCCGCCGAATTCCCGCATCAGCATCGTCTTCGCCGCCGGATCCAGGTGGTCGCCGGGGCGGAGGACGTTCATCATCAGCAGGCCGAGGCCGACGGCGATGGCCATATTGAGGAAGAACAGCGCGAAGGTGCGGCCGGCGAGCGGCCCGAGCCGATCGAGACGACCGAGCTGGGCGACGCCGGCGGCCAGCGAGGCGAACACCAGCGGGATAACCACGAAGAAGAGCAGACGCAGGAAGATCTGCCCGAAAGGATCGAAGACGTTCGTCGCGACCTTGCGCATGAACACCAAGGCCGACGGCGAATAATCGCCGACGCCCAGAGTGACGAGGCCGGCGATAACACCGAAGAGCAGCCCGTAAAGGATGCGGTTAGCTAGAGGACGATTGGTTTCGGCCATGGGGAGGGGTGCACACTTTTAGGAGCGACCCTTATGGGATTCCACTTTAATCAACGCCGACCCCATGAAAGCCCTTCCCTGCCTCCTGATCGCCTGCCTGACCCTTGGCGCCGCCGAAGATGGCCCACCCAAGCCGAAGCAGACCATGCCCGTGCCCTCAGCCGAAGAGACCCTCGGCTGGAAACCGATGTTCGACGGCCAGACACTCAAAGGTTGGACCGGCGACCCGAAATATTGGCGCTGCGAAGGAGGCGCAATCGTCGGCGAGATTACGCCGGCGACCATCGTGAAGAATAATACCTTTATCATCTGGGACGGATCCCTGCCTGGAGATTTCGAGCTCAAGGCGGAATATCGCATCTCCGAACGCGGCAACAGCGGCATCAACTACCACAGCGCCGACGTCGCCGGCCTGACCTTCGCGCTGACCGGCCCGCAGGCGGATATCGACGGGCAGAACAAATACACTGGGCAGAACTACGAAGAGCGTGGTCGTACGTTCAACGCCCTGCGCGGCCAGATCACCCGCGTGCGTCCCGGCGCCAAGGCCGAGGTCGTCGGCTCGGTCGGCGACCCGAAGGAGCTCGCGGCCTTCATCCGCAACGGCGACTGGAACGAATACCACCTCATCGTCCGCGGCGGTACACAGGTACATATCCTCAACGGCCACGTCATGAGCGTCGTCATCGACGACGACGCGGCCGCCCGCCATCCCGAAGGGAAGCTCGGCGTCCAGGTGCACGTCGGCCCGCCGATGAAGGTCGAATACCGCAACCTGCGCGTCCGACAGCCCTGAGCGCGGATAAGCCGTTGCCCTCTGGTGGGGGTCGGATTGGATAGGCCCATGAGCCACCCCGTCCTTGCCCTGCTAGCCTTGCTTGCCTTGAGCCCGGGCCTGCTCGCAGCCTCGCACGGCGGCTGGACTGAACAAAGCCCACGAGACGAGATCCGCCCAGTGTTCTCGCACAACGGCGACACCTTGATCATCTCGCACGACGCCCGGGAAGGCCTCGATGGCTGGTATCAGCAGACCTTCGCCGTGCAGGGTGGAGATTTCATGAAGTTCAGCGCCACGCGCATGACCACTGGTGTCACGAATCCGCGCCACAGCGGATTGGCGCGCATCGTCTGGACCGACGCAAAAGGAAAGAACGTCGTCTCGGCGACGCCGGGAGCGACGGCCGAGCCCGAGCATCCGATCGACGGCTCTTTCGACGCCCAAGGACGCTCCATCGTTGCTGGCATCTATCAGGTGCCACCCAAGGCCACGCAGGCGACCATCGAACTTCATCTCCAGCACGCACCGAAGGGACGCGTCGAGTGGAGCGACGTCACCTTTGAAAAGTCCTCGGCTCCGGCGTCCCGCAAGGTCCGCCTTGCGACTGTTCAATATATCCCAACAGGTAAGTCGCCTCGGCAGAATTGCGAGGAATACGCCCCGATGATCGTCGAAGCCGCCAAGCAGAAGGCCGACCTCATCGTCCTCGGAGAGACCGTGCCTTACGTGCGCACGAAACTAGCACCCGCCGAGTGCGCCGAGCCGATCCCGGGCCCGACCACGGAATACTTTGGCGGCATCGCCAAGGCGAACGGGATTCATATCGCCCTTAGCCTCTACGAGCGCGATGGCCACCTCGTCTATAACACCGCCGTACTCCTGAGCTCGGAAGGTAAGCTGCTCGGAAAATACCGTAAGGTCTGCCTGCCGCACGGCGAGGTCGAGAAAGGCGTCGCGCCGGGAGCCGACTACCCCGTCTTCGACACGAAGTTCGGCAAGGTTGGCCTGATGATCTGCTACGATGGCTTCTATCCCGAAGTCGCCCGGGCCCTGACCGCCAATGGTGCCGAAGTCATCGCCTGGCCGGTCTGGGGGTGCGACCCACTGCTCGCCCGCGCCCGCGCCTGCGAGAACCGCGTCTACGTCGTGAGCAGCACCTTCACCGACCCGAAGAACGAGTGGATGATCTCGGCCGTCATCGACCCCGCCGGTAAAGTCTTAGCTCAGGCGAAGGAAAGCGGCAGCATTGTCGTCTCCGAAGCCGACCTTTCGAAGCCGCTCGTCGGCCCTTACAATCTCGGCGACTTCCATGACATCGTGCAGCGCCACCGTCCGGGAGCCTCCAAGTAAGCTCAGACCTCGGCAGCCGGACGGCGGCGAATCAGCCATTCGGCGACAATCAAGTTCGGGATCCAGCAGGTCCACGAAAGCATCCAGTAGAAATCCTCGAAGCGATGGCCCGAGGCGAAGCCCGCGCCCAGTTGCAGGCGAATCGTGACGGCGGAGAAAGTCAGCGCGAAGCTACGGATCGCCCAGGCTTCGTGCGCAAGATAATCCCCTCGCTTGATCGCCGAGAGGGCGGCGATAGACGAGCCGACCCAGAGCACGGAGAGCGTCATGAAGCCGACCTGTGAGATCATGCCGCCCTGAGCGATAAAGGCCGTGAACAGGCCGGAGATGCCACCGACGAAGACGGCGAGGAAGTAGACGAAGCCGAGTCCGCGGTGCAGCGCCTTCCGACGTCGCAACGCAGGGATGAATTGCCACGGCCCGACGGCCAGCGCCACCAGCGAAGCCGCGACATGGATGAGGATGCGCCATGGGTAAGCCGCATAGGCGGCCTTCATCGCAGGGTGCACCGTCTGGCCCGGCGTGAGGAAAGCGTAGCCGACGACCGCGTAGACGGCGACCGCCACGGAGCAGACCAGCGTGAACCAAAAAGCGCCCTTAAGCATGACGGCCGAGCTCTCCGACGATCGCATCCCACAAGGCGATGCGTGATTCGATGGCGGCGACGGAAGCCGCAGCGGCCTCGGCCCACTTGAGGTCGTCATCGCCGCAGAGCAGTTCGACCATGCGGAGCGAAATGGCGCCGTGATGGCCGCCGTCGACCTCGATGTGCCGCTCGAGGTAATAACGGAAGGTGTCGAGCTTGCCCGGGTGCTCGCGGCTGAGGCGCGTGACGAGTTCCGTGAACATGTCCGGAATCAGGTCCTCGCGTCCGAAGGTGAAAGCCGCGGCGACCTCGTGCGATTTACCGTTCGCCGCCAGGGCGAAGGTCGCGCCGGAGAAGGCGGCGGCACCGGACGAGACACCAGCGGAAACGAGAGCGGCGGCAGTGGAGCCTCCTGCCCGAACGGAGGCGAGGGCCTTGTCGACGGCGGCCGTATCGGAACCAGCATCGTGCATGGCGCGCAGGTAGAGGTCGAAGTGCGCGATACGGCCCCCGCGCGGGTCGACGTCGGACTCTTCGCCGCAAACGATCTCATTGATGAGGAAACGGACTTCCGCGTCGCCGACCGGCACCCAGGGCACCGTCACGCAGGTCAGATCCCGCTGCAGGCGCTTCAGGAGCGACATGAAATCCCAGACCGCGAAGACATGCGAACGCATGAACACCCGCACGTCGTCGAGCGAGGCCATGCGGGCGTAAAGCGGGTGCGCGAGCAGACGTGCACGGGCGGGCGCGATGCGGGAGCGGATGGTTTCGAGCCGAGTCATGACGGGAAAGAGTAAGAGCAAGGGTAAGGATGGGAGGGATAAGGCAAGCGGGAGGTGCAGATGACTGAGTCGATGACAGAGGACTGAATCGATGACAGAAACCGCCCTACAAGCGGCTGAGGGACTACCCTCGTTGCCACGCGCGAACCAAGCGACCACCCTGGAGCATGGAATCTTCGGCAGAGGGGCCGCCTTACCGGCAGCTTAAGGCTTGGGCGGAATCCAGGGACCTGGCGGTGTTGATTTACAAACTTTGCGTCAGACGGGCCAAATCCATCGACCGCGGATTGGCCGACCAGATACGCCGCGCCGCCATTTCCATCCCCTCGAATATTGCCGAAGGCAACGGCCGGGGGACCAACCGGGACTCGCTGAGATTCCTCTATATCGCCCGCGGCTCGCTCTGCGAACTCGAGTCACAGATAGAAGTCTGCCTGCGCGCCGGCCTGATTGAAGTCGAGGACAGCCGAAGCATCGCCGGACAGATGACCTTGGTAGGCAGACTCATCGGCGGCCTAATTGCCTACCGCAAGTCCCGACCAGACTAGACCCCATCCGCAATCGATTCAGTCCCCTGTCATCGCTTCAGCCATCCGTCATCTGTCATCTGCCATCGACTCAGTCATCCCACTCTCTTGATCTGCCTGAGCGCCTCATACGTCGCGATCCCGCAGGCGGTCGAGAGATTGAGCGAACGAGTCTTGTCGTTGAAGTGCGGGATCTTCACTTCGCGGTCCGGACCGAACCACGCGTGGATCTCATCGGGCGTGCCGGAGCCTTCGTTGCCGAAGACAAGTCCGTCGCCTTCCTGGAACTGCGCGTCCCAGAGGCCGCGCGTCGTCTTGGTGGTGAAAAGCCAGAGGCGTTCTGGGCGGCCGGGCGAGGCGAGGAAGGCCTCCCAATTGTCATGATGACGGACGTCGAGTTCGTGCCAGTAATCCATGCCGGCGCGACGCAGCTTGGCGTCGTCAATCTTGAAGCCCAACGGATGGACAAGGTGCAATACGCAGCCTGTCACGGCGCACATGCGGCCCACATTGCCAGTATTTGGCGGGATCTCCGGGCGGAGCAGGACGAGATGGAGCGGCGGCTTCACTTCCGTCGGCTCATCGCGCGCGAGATCTCGCGTTTGGCTTCGCGTTCCTTGATGTCCTGACGCTTGTCATGCATCTTCTTACCCTTGCCCACGGCGAGGAGGCACTTCGCTAGGCCGTGCTTAAAGTAGATTTTCAGGGGGATGATCGCGTGGCCGCCGGACTGGATCTCCGCGGCGATCTTCTCGATTTCGGCCTCCTTCAGCAGCAGCTGGCGCGTGCGGTAGGAGGCGTGGTTGTTGAGGTTGCCGAAGTCGTACTCCGCGATGTGCGCGTGGTAGAGCATGACGCCCTTCGGGCTGATCTTGATGAACGCGTCGGCGATATTGGCCCGGCCGGCGCGAAGGGACTTCACCTCGGTGCCGCGCAGGACGATCCCCGCCTCGAAGGTCGGGCCGATGAAATAGTCACGTCCCGCCTTCGGGTTATTGACCTCGGGAAGAACATGCTCTCGGCGGGCGGCCATCGGATGACGAAAAGGCTACTCGCCGGCAAGCCGGCTGAGGTGGGTGACTGCCTTAGGCAGGCAGACGATCCTCAGGACGGAACTCCCAGGAGATGCGACCTTCAATGACTTCGCGCAGGGCGATGTCTTCAGGGGAAAGCTTTTCAAACACGTCGCCCAGGGTGTGATTATACTTGGGCGGCTGGACGGAGTAATCGGCCGTGCTGCGGAGCTGCTTCACGCGCTTGGAGATCACGTTGATGAGAATGTTCGCATCAGGGATGACTTTACGGGCATCTTGGAGGTAATCGTCGCGCATGGTAGGTTTTCCGACTAAGGAACCTCTGAACCTAGGGTAGCACCCCCCTCTGGCAAGCGATTTTTGGGGCCTAAAAATGCCTTTGCCCTACGAAAACAGGGGGGGTAAAGTGCCAATAGATGTCCCATCCTAAGCCTTACGGTCAGACCATGAAGTCCAAAGGCGGCTTTTCCCGCCTCTTTAGCGCCCTTCGCTACACTTGGGACGGCCTGCGTGCCGCTGCCAAGCACGAGGAAGCTTTTAAGCAGGAGCTCATGGTGGTCGTCCCGCTTTCGATCGTCGCCTGGTTCGTGCCGGTCAGCCTGCTCGAGCGCGCCCTGCTCTTCTCCTGCCTGCAACTGATCCTGATCGTCGAACTCATCAACTCGGCCATCGAGGCGAACACCGACCACATCTCCCTCGAACGACACCCACTGGCCAAGCGGGCCAAAGACATGGGGAGCGCCGCGGTCTTCCTGACCATCGTCATCGCCCTGGCTATCTGGGGCACGGTGCTCTGGCAGCGTTTCGGCGCCAAGTAATCCGGGCACAAAAAACCCGCCGGTTCGCGGCGGGTTTTTACTGGGTCGTGAAGCCGAGGCTTAGGCCTTGGTGACGAGGCCGGCCTTGAGGGCCTTGACCGAAACCCACTGGCGCTTGACCGAGCCGTTAGGCTGGACCACGCGGATGCGCTGGACGTTCGGCTTGAACGTGCGCTTGGTCTGCTTCACGAGCTGGAAGCCGATACCGCCGCTCTTCTTGGACTGGCCGCGGTGAATGATTCGGCGGCCCTTGACGGGGCGCTTGCCGGTGACGCTGCAGATACGGGACATAGTGTTCGGGCTCCTTTTGGAAAGTCGGAGCAAAGGAGTGCCGAGGCCGTTGGCAAGCGGTAATTAGCCCTTAAGTCCGCTTCAAAGCCCGATCGAGGGCCTGAAGGCCTACGGAAAGGGCGTCGGGCGGGGTCAAAAGGCTCAAAACGACGCTCGGGACGGCGGCCGGCATGCCATAGAAATAACCGGGGTGGGCCCAGACGCCTTCGCTGAGGGCGTTCATCAGGAAGCGGTCTTCATGGACGCCGGGGGGCAAGGTCAGGATAGCCGTCCAGCCGGCGGGGCGCGGCAGGACCGTGCAACCGGAAGCCGTCGAAGCGGCCCAGGCGCGGAGGGCGACCTCCCCTTGCGCGACGCGGGTACGGACGAGGGCGCGGAGCGGTTCGGCGCGACGCAGGAGATCCGGCAAGGCGAGCTGGGCCGGAGTGTTCACGGAGAGGAAAGCATCGGCGATGTGCTCGAGGCGGCGGCAGGCTTCGAGCGTCGAAGCAGCCGGGCCGGCGACGACGATCCAGCCGAGCTTGAGCTGCGGCGCGAGCGCGACCTTGGAAAGTCCGCTGAGGACGAACGTCATCACGTTGGCTTCGCCGGCCCAGGTGCCGGGGGAGGCGACGCCTTCGGCAGGATAATCGAGGAAGACTTCGTCGCACACGATCGCGAGGCCGTGCTTCAACGCGAAGCCGCGCAGGACGTCTCGGTCGCGACGGCCGACGAAAGCGCCGGTCGGGTTGGACGGATTGATGCAGAGGACGGCGCGAGTCTGGCGATTGACGCTGAGCGTAGCCGCGTCGATGACCCATTCGCCGGCGAGCTGGACGAGCTGATAAGGACGCAGCGTCACGCCTTCGAGCGCGGCGATGACTTCGAGCAACGGATACGCCGGCTCCGGCACGAGCACTTCGTCGCCGGGATTGCAGAGCAGCTTGAAGATCCAGGAGTAGGCCTCGCTCGTGCTGGCCGTGAGGAAAAGCTGGTCGACCGGCACGCGGGCGCCGCGCGAAGAATAGTAATCCGAGATCGCCGTGCGCGCCGAAGCGAGCCCGAGCGGGTTCGGATCCTGGCGCTGGATGCCGTCGCGACGGAGGAACGGACCGAGGTCGGTCGCGGACCAGGCGAAGCCCGCGTTGGCCGGATTGGAATCGGAGAGGTCGAGCACCGGCTGCCCGGCCGCGAGACGCTTCGCTTTCGCTTTGCTCAGGGCGTTGGTCGTGTCGGCGAAAGCAAGGCGGGTGCTAAACATGGGCGGGAGAGTCAGCAACAAGGTGGGACAAGCGAGGCAAAAGGCGGCCGGCGGCCGGCGCCTCCTAATTCCAGATTGAACTCAGCCCCTCCCCCTCCAAAGGTGTCCTTATGTCCCAGCAAGTCCTGAAGCCTCGCGTCCGCGGGTTCATCTGCATCACCTCCCACCCCGAAGGCTGCGCCGCGGCGGTCCGCGAGCAGATCGCCTACGTCAAGTCCCGCAAGCCCATCCAGGGCGGCCCCAAGTCGGTCCTGGTGATCGGCGCCTCCACCGGCTACGGCCTCTCCTCCCGCATTTCCGCCGCCTTCGGTTCCGGCGCCGCCACGCTCGGCGTGTTCTTCGAACGCAACGGGGAAGGCGACAAGCCCGGCTCCCCTGGCTGGTATAACACCGCCGGCTTCCACGCCGAAGCGAAGAAGGCCGGCCTCAAGGCCGTCTCGATCAACGGCGACGCCTTCTCGGCCGAGCTCAAGGCCCAGGTCATCGAAGCGATCAAAGCCAAGATGCCCGGCGGCAAGATCGACCTCGTCGTCTACTCCCTCGCCTCGCCTCGACGCACCGCTCCCGACGGCGTGACCTACAAGTCCGTCCTCAAGCCGACCGGCGCTCCCTTCCACGCCAAGAACCTCGACACCGACAGGAAGGTCGTGAACGAGGTCACCCTCGAGACCGCTTCAGCCGACGACATCGCGCAGACGGTCAAGGTCATGGGCGGCGAAGACTGGGAACTCTGGATGAACGCCCTCGACGGCGCCGGCGTCCTCAAGGAAGGCTGCCAGACCGTCGCCTACTCCTACATCGGACCGCAGGTGACCTGGCCGATCTACAAGGACGGCACCATCGGCAAGGCCAAGGAAGACCTCGAGCGCGCCGGTCGCAAGATCGACAGCCTGATGAAGCTCCATCGCGGCCGTGCCTTCGTCTCGGTCAACAAGGCCGTCGTCACGCAGGCCAGCTCCGCCATCCCGGTCGTCCCCCTCTACGTCTCCCTGCTCTTCAAGATCATGAAGGCCAAGGGCACGCACGAAGGCTGCATCGAACAGATCCAACGCCTCTTCGAGAAGCAGATGTACAACGGCAACGCCCTCGACTTCGACGAGAACGGACGCGTCCGCATCGATGACTGGGAGATGGCGCCCGACGTCCAGAAGGCCGTCTTCGAAGCCTGGCCGCATGTCACGACCGAGACCTTCGACGCACATGCCGACTTCGCCGGCTACCAGACCGACTTCATGAAGAACTTCGGCTTCGGCCTCGCCGGCATCGATTACGAAGGCCCGACCGAAGTCGAACGCCCCATCGAGGACGCTTAAGTGGCCAAGGTCTTTTCCATCGCGAACCAAAAGGGCGGCGTCGGCAAGACGACCACCACCGTGAACCTCGGCGCCGGCCTCGCGCGCCTCGGTATCCCGACCCTCATCGTCGACCTCGACGCCCAAGCCAACGCGACCAGTGCGCTCGGCATCGAGAAGACCGAAGGCCGGTCCCTCTACAAGGTCCTCCACGGCGAAGCCAAGGCCGCCGACATGATCGTCGCGACCTCCACCGAGAAGCTCGACCTGATCCCCTCCGAAGTCGACCTCGCCGCCGTCGAATCCGAACTCTCCCAAGCCGAGAATTACCTCGGCCGCCTGCGCGAAGCCCTCGCGCCGGTCCTCGCCTCCGGCAAGTACAAGGCCATCCTCATCGATTGCCCGCCGGCCCTCGGCATGCTCTCGATGAACGCGCTCGGCGCGTCGGACCACCTGATCGTCACGCTGCAGACCGAATACCTCGCGATGGAAGGCCTCGGCCAGATCCTCGGAGTGGTCGACCAGCTCAAGGCCGCCGGCGCCAGCGACAAGCTCACCGTCGGCGCGATCGTGATGACGATGTACGACGTACGCACGAAGCTCTCCCGCCAGGTCGTCGAGGAAGTGAAGACCCACTTCCCCGCCCTCGTCATGGACTCGATGATCCCGCGCACCATCCGCCTGTCGGAGTGCCCGAGCCACGGCCAGACGATCTTCCAGTACGACGTCCATTCCCCGGGCGCCGTCGCCTACGACGCGCTCGCCAAGGAGTTCGCCAAGCGCTTCGCCCTGAAGTGAGCGGCGCCGGCCAGCCGCGCGTCCTCCGTGTGCGGAGTTTCGAAGAGCTCAGGGCCACGCGCTTCGCCGACGGCGTCAACGCGCTCTGCTGGGAACGCTCGCTGCCCGGCGACTACGCCGAGGTCATCGCCAAACTCGGGTCCGGCGGAGGCATCGTGCCGGTCGATGATGAACGCGTACGCGGTCTCGACCTCAGCCCGGCCGGACGGCTTGCCGCCGAGGCGATGCTCGCGGACCAGCAACTCCTGCGCGACCACGACCTCGCCCCTTCGCTCAACTGCGTCTATGACTGCGTGCGCAGCCCGGACGCCGGCACGGTGCCGACGGACGTGACCTCTTTCCACGTCGACAGCGCTCCCGTCGAGGTCGACACCTGGCTCTGCACGTATCACGGCGCCTGCAGCGAGGGCCTCCGCAACGAAGACGCCCTGCTGAAGGTCGAGATTCCCGAGATCCGCGCCGAGCTCTTGAAAGAATACGGGGGCGCAGACGACGGCGGCTTCGCCGAGTTCCTGCACGAGCACAGCTACGATTCGCATTACGCGCCGAAGCCCGGAACCACACCCTACCCCTTTGGCACCTTCGCGCTCTGGCGGATCGCCACGCGCTGGCCGGGCAGCCCCGTGCCGCCCTGCGTCCACCGCGCCCCGGAGAACCTGCCCGGCTCCCCGCGCCTACTGCTGATCAGCTGAGTTACTTGACCAGCGTCAGTTTGGACGGATAGCGGCGGTCCGCGTTCCATTCGCCGAGGTAGATGTCACCGGCGGAATCGACGAACAGATCGTGGCCGTGCTTAAAGACAGGTTGCGCCTGGCTGAGCGGCTGGAGCTTGCCGTCGACGTACTTGGGCTCGCTACCACCGGGGGCGCTGAGGACCTTCTTCGTCGCACGATCCAGCACGAGCAGAAAGCCGGACTGCGCGAGGCGCTTGCCCTTGGCATCCTTGCTCCAGCAGACGGCGGTGTAGACCTTGTCACCGCGGAAGCAGAGCTGCCCGGCGAAGGCGCCCGGCAGGTCGATGGTGTCGACATGCTTGCCGTCCAAAGTGAACGCCTTGACCTGGTTCTGGCTGCGCGAGGGCACCCAGACCAGCGGACCGCGCGGATCCATGGCGTCGATCGAGATACCATGGGCGTTGCTGAGATTGGCGGCATCCTTGGTCGGCCCACCCCACTTCTTAAGCAGCTTACCCTCGAGCGAAAACTCGTAGATGAAATTCGAGCCGTAGCCGTCGGCGACGAGCAACGTGCCGGCGGGCGTCCAGGCCACCGAACATGGCATGAACTTGCCATCGCTCAGGCCGAGTTCCTTCGGCGTCGGGAACTTCCGCACGATCTTGCCGTCGGTCGTCAGCAAAGTGATGCGCCCTTCGACCGCGGACGGGTTCCACCCCTCGGCGGCCATGTGCCAGCCGGAGTCGACATGGACGAGATACTCGACGCCGCCCTGCTCGAAGATCTCCAGGCCGTGTCCGCCGCCGAGGCCGGCGCTGATCGAACGGACGTAGCGGCCATCTTTCTCGAAGACGATGAAGTCGTTCTTGGGATGATCGGTCACGAGATAGATGCGCCCATCCTTTCCTTCGGCCAGCGCATGCGAGTTGACCACCGGGGCGACCGCCGGGTCGGCCTTGGCCCACCGCAGCTCGACCGAGTAGCGAAGGTCGCCGTGTCCGAGGACGGGCGGCTTTTCTTCGGCGAAAGCGGCAAGGCAGAGCAAACAGGCGAAGAGGCGCATAGAGTCCGGGCGATGGCTTGAGCATGGCCGGACGCCTGACGCAAGCAAGGCCCGGCCGGCGCATTCTTCTATACCCGTAGTCGAACTCCCCTTGCCTTCACCCGCCGGTCGACTTGGATGGACGCCGTCCCATGCGCCGCAAACTCCTCCGGCTCCGCCCTTACTTCATCGCCGCCGCCGTCGGCACGATCCTCGTCGTCGACCTCTCCAACCAATGGGAAGTCCCGATCGCGCAGCTCCCCAACGAGCTCCACGACCGGTACGTCAGCGAGCTCAAGGCCGAAGCCAAGCCCGCGGAGCTCCTCCGCCTCGCCGAGGCTGGCAACGCCCAAGCGCAATACATCTACGCTCTGCGGCACACCAAGTATGCGCCGAGCGACCTGCAGATCCGCGATGACGTAGGCGTCGCCTTCCAGTGGACGCAGAAGGCCGCCGAGAACCGTCACCCGCGGGCGATGGCCGTGCTTTCCCTTTATTACCTGCGCGGCCTTGGCACCGCGAAGGACCTGGCCAAGGCCAAGGTGTGGGCGAATCGCGCCGCGGACAAAAGCCAGCCGATGGGCTATCGCATGCTGGGCGACATCGCCGCCGCCGAAGCCAAGGCGATCAACCCCGCCAAGGACTCGCCCGACTACAAGGTGAGGCAGAACGAACGCGCCGAACTGCTGAAGCGTTCCTACGAACAGTATCTGCTGGGGGCCAACGCCGGCGACCGCCACAGCCTGCGCGAACTGGCCCTGGCTTACGAGACCGGGCAACCTGGCCTCCCGCAGAACTATCGCCTCGCGGTGGATTATTACACCCGTTCAGCCATGCGTCGCGACCCTGTCTCCATCCGCACCCTCGCCGATCGCTATGAATCCGGAGAGAAGTCGCCCAAGGACCTCCAGCAGGCCTACGCCTGGCGCCTCGTGCTCATCGAGATCGAAGATAGCCCGGATGATGACATGAAGCTCAGCCAGCTCGCGAAGACCATGAAACTCGAGGACGTGCAAGCAGGCCAGGAACTCGCCATCAAGCTGCTCAAGGACATCCCGCCGGAAGGCTCGGACGCGCTCGCGCGACTGAATCCCGCTCGCTGAACCATGACTCCGGCCCAGCTCAAGGCTTCCGCCGTCGCCGACGCGAAGCCGGCGGAGCGACTTTCCCCTGAAGCCAAGTCCCTCTGGTTCGCCAAGAAGGGCGACTGGCATGCGGCGCATGAATTGGCCCAGGATATCGAGACGCCTACGGGCGCATGGCTTCACGCCCTGATGCACCTGATCGAGGGCGACCTCGGTAACGCCCGTTACTGGTTCGCCGAGGCCGGCCGGCCGGTGAAGAAGCTATCCCAGGTCGACGAGCTCTGGGACGAAATCGCCGCCGAGGTCCTGAAGTAAGGGGTTGGGTTTGACGCATCGGGGCTTCCCGCCTCGATAGCGTCATGTCCGCTCAGCCACGCCGTGCCTTGACCGGCGTGCCCCCGCACGCCTGGGCGGCCTGCGTCTGCTCCGAAGGAGCGGACCGCGGCGTGATCGTCTTCCTGGCCTCGAATCTCGGAGCGGCGGAGACCTTCGCGGAAGAGACCGCCCAGCTGCTGACGCTGCTCAATGGCGCCCGACCGGTCGCCCGCACCCTGACCGAGGCCGACGCCGCCGTACCGGCCTTCGAGGCCGACTGCGACCTCCTCGGCGTCCTCTCGCTCCTCCGCCACGGCGGCCACGACGCGAAGCGACCGCTCCTCATCGCCTGCACGCCGGGGTCGCTCACGCGCCGCTCCCCCGCCCCCGAAGCCACCGCCAAGGCCGAGATCGTCGTCCGCAAGGGCGAGAAACTCGCCTTGCAGGATTTTGCCAAGCGCCTCGCCGAAGATTTCGGCTATGCCCACGAGGCGTTGTGCGAACAACCCGGCGAATACGCGCTGCGCGGCGGCATCCTCGACGTCTATCCGCTCAACGCGCAGATGCCCGTGCGCATCGACCTCTTCGGCGACACGGTCGAATCGCTGCGTCCGTTCGATCCGGCGACGCAGCGCAGCGAGGGCGAAGTCGATGGCCTCGTCATCTGCGCCCCGCGCGATGATTCCGGCTCGTCGCCCGAAGCCCCCTTCTTCCGGCACCTGCCGCCGGACGCCCTCATCGTCTCCGTCGACCGTTGCCACGAAGACGTCCTTTGCGCCGATCTCGGGTCCGCGAAGGTCGACGAACTCATCCTGGAGGAGACCGATGACGCTCCGCTCGGCACCGCCGCCCACGCGCTCGAATCCACGCCCGCCGAATCCCTGCTCATCGGCTCCGCCACGGATAGCGCCGACACGCGACCCGCCCTGCTCCGCGCCGCCG
>RFRI01000060.1 GCA_009924535.1 Verrucomicrobiota bacterium | reverse complement strand
GCGGCGGCCTTGTCGTCGCGCTTCACGCCGTTGGCGGCGACGGGCAGGGAGATGTTCTTGTCGACTTTCAGCACCTGCGCCGAGGTGATCGACATGAAGAAGATAAGCAGCACCAGGAGCACGTCGATCATCGGCGCGACCTGGAACTCCGGTTCCCCTTCTCCGCCTCCTCCTCCGCCTGCCATGGCTGTGCTGTTGGGTTAAGGGTGGAAGGGCTTAGGACTGGACGTTCGAAGAAGCGTTCCAATCCGGCTTGCCGGCGTAGATTTCTTCGTCGCCGACCTTGCGACCTGCGACTTCGTCGTAGGGGAAGGCGCGGAAGAGGCTGGTCGCGATCTCCTGCATGTCATGGACGCCCTTGTTGATGCGGTTGGCCAGGAGGTAGTAGGAGATGAAGGCCGGGATCGCGATGAAGAGGCCCGAGGCGGTCGCCACGAGCACTTCGCCGATGGCGCCCGCGAGCTGGGAAGGGTCGCCCACGCCGGAGGAACCGAGCTTGTCGAAGGCCTTCATCATGCCCGTCACGGTGCCGGTGAGGCCGATCATCGGGGTGCAGACGCCGATCACGGAGAGGTAGGAGGAGCGGCCCTTGAGTTCGCCCTGGATGCGGGTGATCTCGGAGAGGATCGCTTCTTCGGTCATGGTCTTGCCATCCGGGGTGAAGGCGACGCCCGCGCGGATGACTTCGGTCACCGGGGAGCCGGCGGTCTTGGCGAAGGCATAGGCGCCGACGTAGTCGCCCTTCTTGAAGAGCTCCTGGAGCTGGGTGACGTGTTCGGTCGGGTAGAGGGCGCTGGCGCGGGTGCGGAGGAAGCCGTCGACGATGAACCAGATCATGGCCACCGAGCAGAGGGTGATCGGGTACATGACCCAGCCGCCTTCATGGAACAGGTCCATGAGGGTCTTTTCCTTGTGGGCGGCGGCGGCAGCGGCTTCGGCGGCCGAGGCGGCGATGGTCATCAGGCCAAGAAAGGCGGCGCTGAGGGAGGTGTTACGGAAGTTCATCTTCATGATGATGGGGTGTAGGGTGGTTTTTAGGTTAGGATTCGGAAAGGGGCAAGGACTCACTTGTTGCCTTCGACCTTCTCTTCGTCGGCGAGCTTGGGCTTGGCCATGATGACGCCTTCGGGAAGGGGACCGCCGGCGGCGATCTTCTTCTGGTCGGCCTCGGCCTTGGCGCGTTCTTCCTTGGGTAGCATCTTCTTGGCTTCTTCGGCTTCCTTGGAGACCGGGTAGGAGACGATGATGTCGTAGAGGTAACGATTGGAGACGGCTTCGAGCTTCTGGTCGCGGAGGGCGGGGCTATCCATGCCGCGGAAAGAGCGGGCGGCGCCGAGCAGGGCCTTCGGGACGAGTTCGGTCTCGGAGCCGAAGAAGACCGGCACGCGCAGGTAGGTGGCCATCGCGGCCTCGTATTTCTTGGAAGCGTAGAGGGAGTTGCCCTTCACGATATGCAGGCGGGCCTGGAGTTCGGCGGTCTCGACCTTGCCTAGGAGCTCGGTGGATTCCTTGACCACCTCGGCGTGCTCACCCTTGCGGGCGCGCTGCATCAGGCGGGCCAGCTGGATCTGCGTGGCGACTTCCGGGAGCTTGGCGGCTTCCTCCTTCTCGAAGGCGGTGAGGAAGGATTCCGTGGCGGCGTCGTTCTCGAGGCGATCGAGGGCGTCGAGCTTGACGATGGAAGCGCGGACCCACCAGGAGCCGGGGACGTTCTTGATCGGCTCGAAGAATTTCAGCACGGCTTCCACGTTGTCGAGGGCCTTGGCGGGCTCGCCGCGGCCGACGTTGGCTTGGGCTTCCTTGAGGCGGGAGGGCAGGGGCCAGATCACTTCGACGACTTCGGACAGCTTGCGCGTCAGGGTCACTTCGATGCCGCCGGAGTTGCTGACGCGGTCGATGGTTCCCTTGATGGCGTTGATCGTGCCTTTCTTCGGATCGACGACCGGCTTGGGCGGGATGGAGTTGTCCATCTTGAACGGGTCGTTGATCTCCCAGCGTTCGCCCTTGAAGACGAAGGTCTGGGCCGACGACGAGGCGGCGGCGAGGAGCGCGAGGGCGGGCAGCAGGAAGGAGAGGCGCATGGGGTTCAGAGTCCGAGGAGGAAGGCTTTGGCTTCTTGGGCTTCGCGGGTGTCCTTGATGCGTTCCTTCTCGAGCATCTCCTTCAGGAGCACCTTGGCGGCGTCCTTCTGGTTGAGCTTGTTGGCGAACAGCTTCGCGGAGGCGAAATAGGAGCGGGCGGCCCAGACCTCGTACTTCTTCCAGGTCATGTAGCAGCGGCGGTAGTAGGCGATGGCTTCGTTGTAGCCCTTGTCGTCGGTCGCCTGGCGTTCGGCCATCAGGCCGAGCCAGTAGAGGGAGGCGGCGGTCTTTTCGCCGCGCCATTCCTTCGTCTTAGCGATCTCCTCGAATTCCTTCTTCGCGTCGGCGTACTTGGCGAGCTCGGCGAGCGCGCGGGCGCGCGTGAAGCGGAGGTCGAGCTCCTTCGACATCAGGATATTGTTGTCGATGGCCTCGTTGCAGAGCGAGAGGGCGTCGGCGTACTTCTTGTCCGAGAACGCGATCTCGGCCAGGCCGGCGAAGCCGTAGTCGGCGTATTCCGAGGAGCGCGAGTGCTCGAGGATGTAGCCGAAGTAGTCGGCGGCCTTCTTGTGGTCGCCCTTGGAGAGGAGGCTGTCGCCGACCATCGCGAGGATCGTCGGGTTGAGTTCCTCGGCCTTGTAGTTAGCGGCGATCTTGCCGAAGTTGGCGGCGGTCTTCTCGGGCTCGCGGGTGAACACGGCGAGCTGTCCCAGGGCGAAGAAACCGCGGGCCTGGGCGACGAGGGAGTCGCGGTGTTCTTCGAGGCGGAGGAGCTTGACGAGTTCCTTCTCGGCTTCGGCGCTGGTGTAGGCGCCGGGCTCGGGCTTGGTCCCGGGCTTCACGCGCTTGATCTTACGGGCGATCTTCTCGGCGAGGAAGACGATGAGCTTCTCGGTGCCTTCCTGGGTGCGGTCGTTGATGGACTCGGAGACGGCGTCGGAGAGGATCTTGAGCGCACGCTTCTTCTGGTCGGCGATGGAGGCCTGGCGCTTCGCGTCGACCTTGGCGAGTTCCGCCTCGAGGTCGGCGGAGAGCTTCTTCACGGCCGCCTTGGCGGCGTCGACCTCCTCCTTGACGACCTTGTCGCGGCGTTCGATTTCGTCGACCTTCTTGCGGGCGGCGGCGAGCTGGGCGCTGAAGTCCTTGCGGACCTTCTCGGACTCGGCGGCGAACTCGGGCATGTCGCCCATGCGCTCGGTGGAGCGGATGACCTCGTACAGGTAGGTCATCGCCTTCGGGTCGTTGTGGTTCCAGTCGAAGATCTCCTTGAACAGGTCGCGCATGCGCTTGTGTTCGCCGCGGCCGGGGAGGAGCTTGCGGAGTTCGCCGAGGACGAATTCCAGGGCCTGCGGATTGGTGCGGGCGCTCTTGGCGGCGGCTTCGTAGGCGTCGATGGCCTTGTTCGTGACGACTTCCTTCTCCTTCTCGAGCTTGGTCTTGATCTCGACGTACTTGGCCTTGTCGGGGGACTTGGCGTTCGCGCGGACTTCGAGGTCGGCGGCCTTGACCTTCTTGTCGACCTCGTCGGCGAGGGCGATGTTGGCGTCGCCGATCAGCGTATAGACCTCGGGCATCTGGGCGATGACCTCATCGGTGTTGGTCTTCGAGTAGTCCTTGAGCCAGTCTTCGCAGAGCTTGATGGTGCCGGCGACGTCACGCGGGGCGGTGCCGAACTTCACGATGGCCTGGCGGTAGCGGACGTCGGGGATGAACTGGCCCTTCGGGTATTCCTGCTCGTACTTGTCGAAGTCGGCCTTGGTCTCCTTGTACTTGCCTTGGAAGAAGGAGCAGAGGGCGCTCATGTAGAGCACCTGCTGGCGGACGGGCGAGCGCTCGTGCTTCTTGAGGAACTCTTCGAACGCCTTCTGGGCCGGGGCCCAGTCGACCTGCGAGAAAAGGCAGGCGGCGATGCGGAAATCGATCTCTTCCTCCACCTCGGGGGTGAGGTTCTTCACGTTGGCCTTGACCCACTTGTAGTGCTCGATGGCCTCGGGGTATTCTTCGCGTTCCTGGGAGATGTCGCCGAGGATCAGGGCGATCGAGGAGACCTGGTCGTCCTTGGGGAACTTGGAGATGAATTCCTTGCACTTCGCCTGGGCTTCGTTGTTCCGTCCGATGCGGCGCAGGGCGAGGATGTGGTAGTAGTAGGCGCCGGAGATGCGGCTGAAGCCGGGGCTGTTCTCGAAGATGTCGAGGAAGGCCACGTGGGCTTCCCAAGGGCGCTTCAGCTCGAGCAGGCAGAGTCCGATGCGGTAGGAGATGAAAGCGTCGTAATCCTTGTTGGCGTTGAACTCTTCCTGGATCTTCTTGAACTGCGCGACTTCCTGCTTGGTCTTCTCGATGTTGGCCGCCTGCTCCGGGCTCGGCTTGGCGAAGTTCTTGGTCAGCGTGTCGACCTCGGTCTGCTTGGCCTCGATGGCGCGACCGAACGAGCTGCTGAGGTTGGCGCGGCGCAGCGTGCCTTGGTAGTTGGTGAGGGCTTGGCGGTAGAAGTCCGCGCGGAAATTCTCGTCGGCGGCCGATTCGGCGGCGCCGAAACGCGCGTCACCGATCTCGAGGCGCTGGAAGTTGGAGCGGACGACCTCGACGGGCGAGCCGTTGCTCTTGGCGTCGATCTCGTTCTTCAGCTGGGTCGCTTCCTTGGTCAGGCCGAGCTTGGTGTACATCTCGACGAGCTTGTAGGCGGCCTCACGGCGTTCCGGGGTGCCGATGCCGTCGGCGGTCGCCTGTTTGAGCAGGGAGATAGCCTGGGCGTAGGCGGCCTTCTTGGCGTCTTCCTGTCCGTTCTTGGAGCGTTCGACGATGATCTGGGCGGAGAGGGTGTAGGCGTTGACGCGCTCCTCGAGGCGGGTGAGAGCGTTGGTGCGGATCTTCTCGAGGCGAGCCAGGGCGAGGTCCCATTTGCCTTGCTTGGAAAAGGCTTCGATGAGCAGGAGTTCGGCGGTGCCGCGACGATTATCGGAGTCGGAGAGGAAGTCTTCCGTGCCCTTGGGGTATTTCTCGAGGAAAGAGGTCAGTTCGGCTTCCGCGCGCGGCCAGTCCTTGATGAAGAAATGGCACAGCGATTTCTGGAAGGAGACGACGGCCTTCAGCTTCGGTTCGACGTCGACGGCCTTGGCGTCGAGGTCCTCGAAGATCACGAGGGCTTCCTTGTATTTCTTCTCTTCGAAGGTCTTGACGGCTTCCTTGTAGAGCACCGATAGCGGGTCTTCCTTCTTTTCGGCGGTGGGCAGAGGCTTCTTGGTCTGGGCGTACAGTTCGCCGGTGACGGGGGTCAGCGCGATGAGGACGGCGAGCAGGGCGGCCTTGGCCAATTTATAGGTGCGGGACTCTTTGGTAAGCATCGGGGGGAGGGGAGCGTTTCGCTCCGCATCGGGGATGTTCAGAAATAGTCCAGACGGCCAAGGACTGCCAAGCAATAAGCCCCGTTTAACCAACCTGACACAGTGGGAGGATGGCTCAGGGGTGGCCCCTGTGAATAACTCAGGCCCCCGGCTTCATTCCGGTCGCCAGGATGGTCTCAAAGCAGGGCTCTTTGACCTCTTTGGCAACGACCCTGACCTCAGATTGCCTGAAGCCGGCCTCCTCGATCCAGTCGTGGAGTTCATTTTCTTTGAATCCCAGCCAACGGTCGGCGTAAAGCTCCCGGGCTTTCTCGAAACGATGGGCACGCAGGTCGAGGATGAGCAGCCGGCCCCCGGGTTTGAGGATGCGGAAGGCTTCCGCCAAGGCCTGGCGGGGGTTCTCGGCGTGGTGCAGAGCTTGGCTGAGCAGTGCCAGGTCGATGCTGCGGTCAGGCAACGGGACCTTCTCGATGTTGCCGAGCACGTAGGTCAGGTTCCGGAGGTGCTCCTTCTTGGCCAGCGCGCGGCCGACCTGGACCATCCGGGGAGAGTTGTCGACGCAGTGGACGCTTTCGGCCTGGCGGGCCAACAGGCGCGACAGCGTGCCGTCGCCGGCGCCGAGGTCGGCGATGCGGACGCGCGGGGTGAGCAGGAAGAGCATCTGGCCGATGGCTTCCCATGAACGGCCGGGGCAGTAGTTGCGGCCGAGCCGGTCGGCCACGAGGTTGAAGTGCTGCTCAGCTTTCTGGCGGCGCTTTTCGATGATCCGTTGCAAGGCGCGCTGGTCGGCCGCGGACTTGGGTTCGCGCGCGCTGGCGGCGAGGGCGGCGTCCACGATGCCGGCGACGCTCACGGGCAGGTCGCGGGCGAGGGAGTAGAAGGATTTCTTGCCGTCGCGGCGGTCGACGACCAACTGCGCCTTGCGCAGCAGCGCCAGGTGGGTCGAGATGCGCGACTGGGGCAGCCCGAGGATTTCCTGAAGTTCGCCGACCGCCAGCTCGCCGCGGTGCAGCAGCTGCAGCATGCGCGACCGGGTGGGGTCGGCCAGCAGGCGCAGGGTTTCCCAAGGGTCGGACATGCGGGCAGGTTGGGGTGCGCCGGCGTCCGTGTCAAAAGAGGAAGCCCCGTGGCCGGGGCTTCGTCAGGGGGCCGTTCGGCAGGCGCTCAGCGCTTGTCGACCCAGCGGGTGATGCGGACGACGGTCCAGGACTCGGCCTTGCCGTTGATGTTCGTCGTGAAGGTCTCGCCCGTCTTGTGGTTCAGGAACTGCTTCGCGAGGGGCGAGATATAGGAGAGGATGTTCTTCTCCGGTTCGCCGTCCCAGGCGCCGAGCAGGTCGTAGGCGATCTCCGTCTGGTCGGAGCCGCGGCGGAGGACCACGCTGGAGCCGACGCTGATGGTTTCCGAGTTGGCTTCCTTGAAATCGGTGACCTTGGCCTTCTTCAGCAGCGCGTCGAGTTCGGCGCGGCGGGCGGAGAGGGTGTCGTGGTCCTGGCGGGCCATCTTATATTCGGAATTCTCCTTCAAGTCGCCGAGTTCCTTGGGGCTGCTGCTTTGCGGATCTAGGCCTTGCTCGACGAACTTCTTTTGCATCGCCGGGTTGGCCAATGTGACTCGAATTGCTTCATTGAGCTTGTCAATGATCTGCCGAGGCGTCCGGGCTGGCACGAAGACCGAGTACCAGAAGTTGGCCTCATAGTCCTTGATTCCGGCTTCCTCCATGGTGGGCACCTCGGGTGCCGCAGGAGACCTTGCCTTGGAGGTGACCGCCAGCGCTCTCAACTTGCCGGCCTTCACCTGAGAAAGGAGTGGAGGCAGCGGGTTGAACGTCATTTGGACTTGCCCGGCGATGACGTCGGTCATGGC
>RFRI01000059.1 GCA_009924535.1 Verrucomicrobiota bacterium | reverse complement strand
AGAAGAGCGGTGTCGCCTCTCTCGTGGAGAAGGAACTCGCCAAGACCGGCGGCCTGCTCCGCCTGGCTCCGTGCTGGGTCCCGCGTTCCTTCCTCCAGCCCGGCAAGCGCCTCAAGCTCCACCCGGATGACCTCTACGCCTTCGGCCTGAGCCGCGGCGGCATCGACGAACGCTGGTTCGCTTCCACCACCGAAGCCGCCAACGACAACCGCACCCCCGACGAAGGCCTGTCCTACGTCGTCATCGGCAACACCCGTTTCACGCTCAAGCAGGCCGTCAAGGAATGCGGCGCCGAGCTGATCGGCTCGAAGATCTGGAACAAGTACAAGAAGTGGCCGGTGTACTCCAAGTTCTTCGACAACATGGGTCCGATCCCGCACCACATGCACCAGAACGCCAAGCAGGCCAAGCTGCTCGGCCTCGAAGGCAAGCCGGAGTCCTACTACTTCCCGCCGCAGCACAACAACGTCGGCAACAACTTCCCCTACACGTTCATGGGCTTCGAGCCCGGCACGACCAAGGCCCAGGTCCGCGAGTGCATCGCCAACTGGCACAAGGGTGACAACAAGATCCTCGCCCTCTCCAAGGCCTACAAGCTCGAGCCCGGCACCGGCTGGCTCATCGACCCTTGCATCCTCCACGCCCCCGGCTCGCTCTGCACCTATGAGCCGCAGTGGGGTTCCGACGTGTTCGGCATGTACCAGAACCTCGTCGAAGGCCGCGAAGTACCGTGGGCCCTCCTCGTCAAGGACATGCCGAAGTCCAAGCACCAGGACGTCGACTTCATCGTGGACCAGCTCGACTGGGACAAGAACGTCGACCCGAACTTCAAGGACAACCACTACCTCGAGCCGGTCGTCTCCGTCCAGGGCAAGGGCTACGTGGACAAGTGGATCGTCTACGGCAAGGTCGACAAGTTCCAGTACTTCACCGCGAAGGAACTGACCGTCGAGCCGGGCGCCGAGTGCACGATCACCGACAAGGGCGCCTACGGCCTCATCTGCGTCCAGGGCTCCGGCACGATCAACGGCCAGGTCCTCAACAGCCCGAAGCTCATCCGCTTCAACGAGCTGACCGAAGACGAATACTTCTGCACCGAAGCCGGCGCCAAGAAGGGCGTGACCTTCCGCAACACCTCCACCACCGAGCCGCTGGTCTGCCTGCGCTACTTCGGCCCGGAAGTGAACCCGGACGCTCCGGCCATGGGCGCCTACAAGAAGGCCAAGAAGAAGTAAGCCTTCCGCGCCCTCACCCACCTGTACCCCAACCCCACCCCTACGCCCATGAAACTGCACAACGCGATGTGGCCCGGCCTCGTCGGCAAGGAGCCCAACACCGACCACCCTCCGATCTCGCTCGAGCACATGCTCGACATGACCGTCGCCGCCAACGTCGACGGCCACAAGTTCGACGGCGTCGACCTGTTCCTGTTCCACCCGCACACCGACCCCGACATCTCCGAGGACAACCTCAAGAAGATGGCGGACCTCATCGCCGCCAAAGGCCTGAAGGTTGGTTCGCTCGTGGCTCCGGTCTGGGGCGGCACGGTGGGTGATTCCGCGATGGGCACCGACGAGCAGCAGCAGAAGTTCCTCCTCGCGATCGAGAAGGCCTGCCGCATCGCCAAGCTCCTCAACAAGCACGGCGTCCGCCAGTACGGCGTCATCCGCGTGGACTCCGCCGAGTTCGGCGTGCAGAAGTGGCGCGAGAACCCGAAGGCCAACACGGCCCGCATCGTCGACACCTTCAAGAAGGCCGCGAAGATCGCCGAAGGCCATGGCGAACGCATCGCCGCCGAAGGCGAGATCTGCTGGGCCGGCATGCACTCCTGGAAGGCGATGCTCGACACCCTCGAAGGCGTCGGCATGCCGAAGACCTTCGGCTTCCAGGCCGACCTCGCCCACACCTACCTCTACCTGATGGGTTACAACGAACCCGAAGCCGCCCTCCTCAAGGAAGGCTACACTTCGGAACAGTTCTGGCCCGCCTACCGCGAGATGGTCGGCAAGCTCCGCCCCTGGACCCTCGACTTCCACGTGGCCCAGAACGACGGCACCGTCCACGGCACGGGCTCCCACGAGAAGACCGGTCGCCACTGCCAGGCCGACGACGCCAACGGCAAGCTCGACATCACGGCCTGCTCCAAGGTCTGGCTCGAAGGCGCCGCCGATCGCGGCATGAAGCACATCTGCTGGGATGGCTGCATGTTCCCGAACGCGACGCTCGAGAACCCGAAGACCTGGAACACCATCCTCTCCGCGATGGTCAAGGTGAAGAAGGCCCTCTGAGCACCTGACCTAACCGCTATCCGCCAACCGCTTACTCCTAATATCATGTCTAAAGCCATTCGCATCGGTCTCATCGGTTACGGCTTCATGGGCCGTACCCACTCCAACGCCTACTCCCAGGTCGGCCACTTCTTCCCGAAGGACAAGGTGACCGCCGGCCACCACATCGTCCGCCAGGCCGTCTGCGGCCGCGACGAAGCCAAGGTCAAGGACTTCGCCGAGAAGTGGGGCTACGCCTCCTACGAAACCGACTGGCGCAAGCTGGTCGCCCGCGCCGACATCGACGCCGTCGACATCTGCACCCCGAACGACTCGCACGCCGAGATCGCCCTGGAGTGCATCAAGCACGGCAAGATGATCCTCTGCGAAAAGCCCCTCGCCCTCAACGGCGCCCAGGGTGAGCAGATGGTCGCCGCCGTCGAGAAGTCCGGCCTCCCGAACCTCGTCTGGTACAACTACCGCTTCCTCCCCGCCGTGACGCTCGCGAAGAACATCGTGGCCGCCGGCGAGCTGGGCCGCGTGTTCCACTACCGCGCCAACTTCCTCCAGGACTGGACGATCTCCACCGAGCTGCCCCAGGGCGGCGCGGGTCTCTGGCGCCTCGACGCCGCCGCCGCCGGTTCCGGCGTGACGGGCGACCTGCTCGCGCACTGCATCGACACGGCCCGCTGGATCAACGGTGACATCACCGAGGTCTCCGCGATCACCGAGACGTTCATCAAGGAACGCGTCCATACGGGCACGGGCAAGAAGCAGGCCGTCACCATCGACGACGCCGCGATCTTCCTCTGCCGCTTCGAGAACGGCTCGATCGCCCAGTTCGAATCCACCCGCTACGCGCGTGGCCACAAGGCGCTCTACACGTTCGAGATCAACGGCGAAAAGAAATCCCTCCAGTGGGACCTGCACGACCTCAACCGCCTCAACTACTTCGATCACTCCGTCCCGGGCGATCGTCGTGGCTGGGCCAGCATCCACACGTCCGACGGCGACCATCCGTACGCCGGCAACTGGTGGGTCCCGGGTCTCTGCCTCGGCTACGAACACTCCTTCACCCACGCCCTCGCCGAGTTCCTCAAGAGCCTCGACGATCCGAAGGCTCCCAAGGCCTACCCGGACTTCCGCCACGCGCTCGGCACCCAGTACGTCTGCGACGCCGTCCTGGAGTCCGCCAAGACGAAGCAGTGGGTTAAGGTCAAGAAGGCCTAAGAAGCCCTCCAGCCGCCTTTCAGAAGCCCCGGATCACCCGATCCGGGGCTTCTTTATGCCCAGGTGCTAAACGAGGTAGGGACAGCACCACGTGCTGTCCTATGCCTTACCCCTAGGTCGCGACGCGGTCCCGCCCTACCGCAGACACACCGCTTGACATCTTACTGTTACCATCTACAACTGTCAGCAATCCCGCCTATGGCCCGTAAAACCCACAATTCCCACATGGTCTGCACCTATAAGCTCTACCTCCTCAACCGTCACCTGTTCGTCGACCTTCCCGAAGGCCGGGCCTTGATCGACACGGGCGCCCCCTTCAGTTCCTCGACTTCCGGTCGCTTGACCTGGCAGAACCAGAACCACGGCGTGAACAAGGGCGGCTACATGGGCTTCACGTTCGACAAGCTGTCCGCCGAGATCGGCGCCCAGGTCGACGCGCTGCTGGGCATGGACCTGCTCGCCCAGACCACCCTGCTCTTCGACGTCGCTCATCGCACGTTGACGGCCGGCGACGAGATGCCCGCGGGCTTCAAGGCCCAGCCCTACGAACTCGCGCCGATGTCCGACATCCCGCTCTTTCATGTGACGCTCAACGGCCACCCTGCCCGCGTGCTCTGGGATACGGGTGCGCAGTTCGGCTACGTGACCGATCGTAAATTTGTCACGGGTCTCAAGCCTCAGGCCGGCTTCAAGGACTTCAGCCCGATGTTCGGCGACATGGAAATCCCGCAGTCCTACGTCCTGCCCTTCACGCTGGCCGGACATGACCTGCTCGAACAGGTCGGCGAAGCCCCGAGCACGCCCGGCGGCGGCGTCTCTCCGGTACCGATGAGCCCGTTCCTCCGCGCCCTCGACATCGACGCGATCATCGTCTGAGCCCGCAGGCACGGCCAACGAAAAGCCCCGGTCCGCATCGCTGCGGCCGGGGCTTTCTCTTTCAACGAAAGGCTTACTTCTTCGGCGCGGCCGTGGGCGACCGGAGAGCAACAGATCGAAAAGCGTCCTAGATCGAAGAAAGTCAGCTCAAACGCTTGCGGACTCACTATCCTGCGGGAAAATAAACGTGAAACACTTAGCACTCATGAAATACATGTTGAGCATGCACCTGTGCGGAGCAGCCCTGATGCTCATGATTCTTCTAGTCGGCTGCGGAAGGAGTACGAAATACTATGAAGAAATACGCACTGACGCGTATATAGCATACTTTGAATGCGATCGATCGACCGCGAAAAAAAACCTCGAAGCATATGTCGCCGAAATCGAAGCCAACAGGGCCGAAATCGAAGGCCTGCATTACTACAACTACAATATCCTAGCTGGCGATGCCTGGGTCAGGCTTGCATCAATCTACAGGTCTGAAAATCTACCAAACGAAGAGAAATCCGCCTTGGCCAAGGCTGTTGGTTATTACGACAAGGATCCGAATTTCATTCGAGACAAACGATATTCTGGGCTAGAGCCTAGTAAGCGCGCAGAGGCCTTGAAGGATATGATAAAGTCTGAGCCCGCAGGCACGGCCAACGAAAAGCCCCGGTCCGCATCGCTGCGGCCGGGGCTTTCTCTTTCAACGAAAGGCTTACTTCTTCGGCGCGGCCGGAGAGTAGAAGCGGTTCATCTTGTCGAGGATCGCGTTCTCGGTCTCGGCACGGTCGATGACGCCGGTGTGGCGGTAGACGATCTCGCCGCCCGGAGCGACGACGATGGTGTGCGGGATGGGGCCGGGCATGTCCTTGTCGAGGACGGCCGCGAGGTCGTCGCCGCTGCCGGCGAAGAGGTAGCTGTTGGTCGTGCGGCCTTCCTTCTTGAGGGAGGCTTCGACCTTCTTGCTGAGGCCGGCGGCCTGCTTAAAGAGGAACGCCTCGGCTTTGGCCTTGTCCTCGGGCTTATCAAGGCTGATGGAGATCAGTTCGAAGTCGCGCATGTCGAACTTGCGGGAGATCTCGACGAGGTCGGGGAACTCCTTCACGCACGGGGCGCACCAGGTGGCCCAGACGTTGATGACGCGATACTTGTTCGAAGTATTAGCTCGGAGCTTGGCGATGCCGGCCTTGTCGATCAGTTCGACGCTGACCGGGGTCTTGGCCCAGGCCTCATGCTTGGCGTCATGCAGGGCCTTCTTCTCACGCCACTTGGTCGAACAGCCCATGGGCTTGGTGAGTTCGACTTCGACCTTCTTACCGGCGAGGATGGCGTCCACGGCGTTCTGGCAGTCCTTGGACTTCACGGTGCTGTCGTCGTAGAAGCGGGAATCGTCGAAGCGGCCCTGGTAACGGAGCTTGAGGTTCTTATCGAAGACGAAGACGTGCGGGGTCGCGAGGCAGCCGTAGGCGCGGGCGATGGTCTGGGTGTCGCCGTCATACAGGTAGTCGAAGGTCCAATGGTTCTTCTCGGCGTAGGGCTTCATCTCCGCGTAGGAGTCGCCGAACTCGCCATAACCCAGCTCATCCTTGCTGAGGCCGTCCGGGTGGTTGGGGTTGATCGCCACGAGCTTCACGCCCTTGCCCTTGTATTCTTCGTAGAACTTCTGGAGGCGACGTTCGATGCTGTGCGAGGTCGGGCAGTGGTTGGAGGTGAAGAGCACGACGAGCGCCTCACCGCCGGTGTATTCGGCGAGCTTATGTTTCTTGGCGTCGGTCCCCAGCAGTTCGAAGTCAGGAGCGGCGTCACCGCTCTTGAGCGTGCGCATGTCAGGCGGGTTGCCGTTGACCAGACCGGGTGCGTCGGCGGCGCGGACGCCGACGACGGCGGCCAGGACGGCGAGGAGGGACATTAGGCTCTTCATGGGGATAAGGGGTTACGGGTTAGAGTCCCGAAAACCTGAGGTGTTCCAATCCGAAAATGGTCAGACGGCCTGGAACGGCCGTTTCAGGACCTCGGCCGACCCGTCGTCGCAATCCACCAACGAGACCACCCCGCCCTGCACATGGAAAATCGCGAGCTGGCGATAGCGCCGCCCGAATTCGACCGCGCCGGGTAGCCCGATCGGTACGCCCCAGCCAGGCTCAAGGTGAACCCCATCGGCCGAGCCTCCGGTGATCCGATGCAGACGATAGCCCGCGGCCCTCAGTTCGGACTCCAAGGCGACATCGGCGGCGATATTCCGTTCGGACGTCGTCGAGAGCCCATCCGGATCATAGGCGGTGATGATCGCGAAAGCCTCCGGCCAGTCCCTCGGTAAAGGTTCGAACCGGAAGACGGCCTGCTTGAACTGCTCGCGCTGAACGGGAGTCATGGTCGATAAACAAGACAGGGCGACCGAAGTCGCCCTGTCGAACGGAGAATGCGTCAGGCTTACTTCTGCGCGACGAGCTGCACCTCTTGGATCGCCCAAGGCTGACCCTTGGTGGCGTCGGTCAGCGTGATCTTCACGAACTTCGCCTGCTTGGCGTCGAAGTAGGCTTCGGAGAGCGAGTAGAGCCCGTGGCTGGAGCCGAGCGGGAACCACTTCTTTCCATCGACGGAACCCTCGACCTTGAAGTTCTTGGGGAAGGCGCTGGGACGACCGGCGGCGTCAAGACGGACGCCGGCGATGGTCTGGGCGGAAGGCAGCTCGATCTGATACCACATGCCCTTCTTCTGGTCGGACTTGGTCTCCCAGCGCGTCTTGCCATCGCCGTCGCAACCGTTCTGGGCCGTGTCAGCCTGGTCGCTCGCCGAGACCTTCCATTCCTTCTCACCCTTGACGATCGGAGGCAGCGAAGCCTGCAAGGTCTCCTGCGTCCACGGGGCGGTGACGCCCTTCAGTTCCTGACGGATACGGGCGACGTCCTTCGGGAAGATGACCGCACCCTTGTTGCCGAAGGAATTGCGGACATAAGAGGTCACGGCGGCGATCCACTCGTCGTCGTTCATGGCCATGGGCACCATCTGGGC
>RFRI01000578.1 GCA_009924535.1 Verrucomicrobiota bacterium | reverse complement strand
TTGAAGGTGATGTAGGACTGGGCGATGTTGCGCAGCTTGGTCGAAGCGGCGGACTGCTTGGCCTTCTTCATGACGCCCTGGACGCCGGGGAAGAGGACGGCGGCAAGGATGCCGATGATCGCGATCACCGTCAGGAGTTCGATGAGCGTGAAACCGCGGCGCGATGAGGAGGAAAATTTCATGGGGTAAAGGTATCAGTAAAATTATGGGTGTTACTTAGGCTGGCAAGTGCTTATGCCCATTCAAACCTGTCGCTACTGCTACAAAGCCGACCAACAAAAAAGCCCCGCGATGCGGGGCTTTTCGATGAGGCCGGTAAGGGCTTACTTGGACTTCAGTTCGCGGACCGTGGAAGCGGTGACAGCGTCATTCCAATTGACGGTCGTCGTACCCGGGGTCTTCTTCGAAGCAAACTGGTTTTCAACGGTGCTGGTGTCAGCGCGCCAATCGACGTGCGCATCACCGAAGGCGATGTGGCCGCCTTCAGCACCCCAGACACCGAGGGCGGTGTCCCACTTGCCCGTGGCGAGCAGGCCGCGCGTCCAGAGGAGGGGCACCTGTTCGTTGAGGTTCTTGTTGGTCGGGGTGTAGGTCGTCCAGGACTGGTAGCCGGAAGCGGCGCTCGGGGTCTTGAAGTTGTTGTCGATGGTTTCGGCGCCGGCGGCACCGACCAGGACCTGCTTCGGGAAAGTGGCGCTGTCGTTGGCCGCATCGGCGTCGACGTACCAGATCTCACCGCTGTTCAGGCCGGCGTTGAGGGCGAGCACGGCGGCGAACTCCTGCAGGGTCGCGGCAGAGGTCGGGGCGGTGGAGGTGTTCCAGGCGGCGTCCTTGATGAACTTGCTGCCGGAGTTGAAGGTGATGTAGGACTGCGCGATGTTGCGCAGCTTGGTGGAAGCGGCGGACTGCTTGGCCTTCTTCATGACGCCTTGGACGCCAGGGAAGAGGACGGCGGCGAGGATGCCGATGATCGCGATGACCGTCAGGAGTTCGATGAGCGTGAA
>RFRI01000577.1 GCA_009924535.1 Verrucomicrobiota bacterium | reverse complement strand
ATGGTCGTGGCACTGGGCGCAGGCGACCGTCAAGCCGGTGAGCGAAGTCGTGACGATCCGCAGCGTGTCGGCGATGCTTTGATTTTTCGCTAATTCGAGATCAGCGACCGTGTCGCCGGTGCCGTCGGGGCCCATGCGCAGGTAAGCCGTGGCGGTGAGGGCATCGATCTTCGACGGGTCGAGGACGGCGGTGGCGATGTTGGCCGCCGAGACCGCGTTCAGTTCATCGCCGGCCAGCTGTTCTTGGATGAAGCGGTCCCAAGGTTTGTCGGCGTTGAGCGAGCGGATCACGTAGTCGCGGTAGCGCCAGGCGTAAGGGCGAATGGAGTCGGCGTCGGCGTAACCGTTGGTGTCGGCATAGCCGGCGACATCGAGCCAGTGTCGTGCCCAGCGTTCGCCGTAGGCGGATGAGGCGAGGAGTCGATCAATCAGCTTTGCATAAGCATCGGGAGAAGTGTCGGCGACGAACGCGGCGGCCTCGGCTGGCGTGGGCGGAAGGCCGGTCAGGTCGAGCGTGGCGCGGCGGATGAGCGTCGCACGGTCGGCCTCGGGGGCGAAGTCGAGTTGCTTGGCCTGAAGCTTCGCGCGGACGAGCGCGTCGATGGGGCCAAGCTCGGGCTGATCGGCGAAGCGGGGCAGGGTCGGCTTCGTCACCGGCTGGAACGACCAGAAGCTGCGGTCACGTTTGGAAACGTAGACGCCTGGGGGCAGGGGGCCGGTGGGTTCGGCTTCGGAGATCTTCGCTCCGGCCTTGATCCAGGCCGCGAGGAGGGCGAGCTGGTGCTCGGGCATCTTCTTGCCCTTCTTCGGCATCTCGCCGTCGCGGGTGAGCGTCCAGAGGGCGCTCTTCTCCGGATCGCCGGGCGTGAGCACGGGCGAACCGTCTTCGGTCTTCCCATCCATGAACCGACGCAGGCGGAGGTCGACGCCGCCCTTGGGTTTTTCCTCTTCACCGTGGCAGTGCGTGCAGTGCTCCTTGAGGATGGGGCGGATCTGCGTCTCGTAGT
>RFRI01000576.1 GCA_009924535.1 Verrucomicrobiota bacterium | reverse complement strand
GCGAGCTTGGCGGCGACGAAGCGGTCGATGGGGTGCTTGGACCAAGCGTCGTCGGCGACCGCAGGCAGGGCGGCCTTCTGCGGGGCGACGAGCGACCAATGCGGCTGCCAGGGGGCGCCTTGTTCGATCCAGCGCTTGATCAGCGCGATCTCGGCGGTCTTGAGGGTCTTATGCTCCTTGGGCGGAGGCATGATCTCCTCTTCGTCCTTGGAAATGATGCGCTGGTAGAGCGTGCTCTTGTCGGGCTGGCCTTTGATGATGGTCGGCGGTTCTTCCTTGCCGTCCTTCGTCTGGCGCGGGGCGAAGAAGCCCGCTTCGGTGTCGAGGCGCAGGCTGGCCTTGCGGGAGGCGGGATCCGGGCCGTGGCAGTGGAAGCAGTTTTCGGCGACGATCGGTCGGATGTCGCGGTTGAACTGGATCTTCTCTTCGGCCGCGAAGGAAGCGGACGCAAGGAAGGGCAGGAGCGCCAAGAGGGGCTTACGCATGGGGAAGGGGATGCTTTGAATAAAAGGGCTTAACGGTGGAGGGGAAGCCGGATTAGGTCCCTTGCGACATAAGAGTGGGGGCCTAGTCAGGTTGTTCCCCTGACTAGGTGTAAAATACTACCTTCTGGCGTGCAGAATTAGGTCAGAATTCCCAGCGACGAGCCTTGGCTCCCGTGGGCCTGAGTTCGACCCAATCGATCTGGACGGGCTCGGAAGCGGTGGGCAGGTAGAGGCGCATGATCGCCGCCGGACCCTGGTGGGGTAGGTCGACGGTGATTTCCTGCCACTCGCCAGGCTTGGTCGCATAGGGGAAGGCGATGATGTCGGTGGTCTTGCTGGTGCCGGTCGGTACGAGGTCGACGTGACCATCGCCACCGGTCGCGGTGCGCAGCCGGAAGGTGACCTTCGCGGCGCCGCTGAGATTGGCGCCGATGCCCAAGAAGGGGGAAGGGCCCGTGCCTTTGGCGGTAAGGATGCCGTCCTTGACCGTCGCATCGCAGTTGCGGTTCTTCCAGGACATCAGCGG
>RFRI01000575.1 GCA_009924535.1 Verrucomicrobiota bacterium | reverse complement strand
ACTGGCGTGACCACCCGTGCGCAGCGCGTTGAGGACGACCAGGTTGATGAGGTGCATCACGCCGAGGACCACGATCACCACGCCGACCGACTTGCTCAGATGCTCGACGACATCGATACCGGTCTTCGGGTGCTCCTTCGACGAGAGGAACAGGAGCATGAAGCCCGCGTTCACCAGATAGAAGCCGATGATCAGGAGGTTATTGACCGAGTCGGCCATCGTCTCGTCGCCATGGAAGGCCTCGAGGAGGAACGGGCGTCCGCTGCGGAAGAGCGTGCGTCCGACCCAGATCGTGACGGAGAGCGAGACCAGGAGGTAGATGCCGTATTCCAGGTAGGTCAGCGAATCGTTGTCCATGCCCGGAGATTGCCCGGAAGCCGGACGACCTCAAATCCTAAAACCGCCGGTTTACCAATGCGGCGGACGTTCGTCGGCGGGCGGGGCCTGATCGCCGGCGTCGGCCGTCTGGGTCAGCTTGGCTTCAGTCCGGGCTAGGCGATCGGACAACTTAGACACCTCGCGTGACAGCTCGAGGATGACGCGGTCCTGCTGCTCCACGTGGCGCTGGAGGAAAGTGAGGCGTTCTTCGAGGTCGTGCAGGCGTGAATCCATGCCGACAAGATGGGTGAGGAGGGCCAAGGGGCAAGACTCGGCGAATATTATGGTATTTCACCGACCACCTACCCGGGACGTACGGATTGGCGGTTGTATACCCACAGGCTCACAGTGGAATGCTTGTATGTCCTCACCCCAGGACGGATCCGCGGAGGCGTCCCCCTCGACGCCGCTGCATCGCCCTAAACGTACGCTCTGGCAACGATTAGGCGGGGAAGGCTTGGCGCTTTCGATCATCATCCACCTGGTGCTGGTGATCATCGCAGTCATCTGGGTCGTCTCGACCGTCACGGACCTGTCCGGGAAGAAGGACCCTAACACGTTCGCGACCGGAGCGGGCGGTGGCAGTGGTGGACCTAAGGCCAAAGAATATAAGACCAAGCTCCAGCCCAAGAACGTGAAG
>RFRI01000574.1 GCA_009924535.1 Verrucomicrobiota bacterium | reverse complement strand
GCGCTCGACGCGTGCTCTCGCCACGCGCGGCATCCGCAACATGCGTCGCCTGCCATCGACGTTCATCCCCACGCTCGCCATGCCGGTGTTCCAGGCCATCGCGTTTTCGGGCACATTCTTCGCCATTACGAAGTTGCCCGGCTTCCCCACCGACCGCAGCATCAACTGGTACTTGCCGCTCGCCGTTGTCATGGGTTCGGCATTCGCCGGCGTTGGGCTGGGTTTCACCACGATCCGCGACATCGAAACCGGTTTCTTCGACCGCCTGCGCATGTCGCCGAGTTCGCGCGCCTCGCTCATTCTCGGGCCGCTCTTCATGACGTGGATTCGCACGGTCATCGTGGTGACGATGGTCGTTCTCATCGGCTTCGGCTTCGGTGCCCGCCTCACCTCGGGTCTCGTCGGCCTCGCCTGCCTCTACCTCGCCTCGCTGGGAATCGCCACGGCATCAGCCGGCTGGGGCCTTGGCATCGCCTACCGCTTCCGCGACATGCGCGGGGCGGCCATCATGCAGCTCACGCTGTTCCTCGTCATGTTCCTGTCGAGCGCCCAAACGCCCCTCTTCATCATGACGGGCTGGCTGCACGGCGTCGCTCGCATAAACCCGGCCACCAACGTCCTGCGCCTCGCCCGCCAGGGCTTCCTGGGCGACGTCACATGGAACGGCGTCTGGGGCGGAATGGCCGCCGTCGTGGGCATGTCGGTTCTCACCCTCACCTTCGCCTTCCGCGGCCTCGCCTCGCTCGAACGGGACTGAGACCGCCCGCCCCGGGCCAAATGGCCTCGGTGTCGGGACGGCTGCAGCGTTCGGGTCGCCGATAGGGCAAGATAGGGGACGCCTTCGGGCGGGGGATCTTTCCAACAAAAGGGGAAGCATGAAAATCAGCGTCACCGTGAACGGCACGAAGCACGAATCAGATGTCGAGCCGCGCACACTTCTCATCCAGTACATCCGCGAGAACCTCGCCCTTCAGGTATGTGGACGCGTTCGTTGGGTTGAGTGCGTTGAGAACGTCGTG
>RFRI01000573.1 GCA_009924535.1 Verrucomicrobiota bacterium | reverse complement strand
AAGTTCGTCGACAGCCGCGACGAGGAATTCGAAGCCGAAGGTCTGAAGAAGTATAACGACCTCAACGTCCTCGCCATGCAGCTCGTCGCCCCAGGGGGTCTTTTCGTGACCTGTTCCTGCTCCGGCCTGGTCTCCCCCGAAGCCTTCGAGGACCTCGTCAGCAAGGCCGCGCACCGCTACCAGAAGCGCCTCCAGATCTTCGATCGTACCGGTCCCGGCGGCGACCACCCCAACGCCTCCAATCACCCCGACGGTCGTTACCTCAAGGTGCTCTGGAGCCGGATTGCGTAAAGAGCAGAGGACTGAGTCGAGGACAGCGTCGATGACTGAATCGAGGGCTGAATCGATGTGCAGAGGCAATGGGTAGGGTCGGGACGCGTCACGACATAGCGTCCGCTAGTCCGTTTCAAATGCCATCTCCCCGTGCCCCCATGTCACCATGCCAGCGTGTCCCCTCGCGGCTCCGCCGCGCTGGTAGGGCTGACCACCCTTGGTCAGCCGCGGTTGAGCGGGCCGCTCAACCCTACCCAAGACAGAACCGCAGCATCCTATCCGGTCTCCGGTCCCCCTTTGCTTTCCTGCGTAGCTAGGTAGGGCCGAGCATCCCTGCTCGGCCGCGGCCGGCCAAGGATGGCCGGCCCTACCCATTAAAGGTGGAAGCGGTTGGCGGTTAGCGGTTGGGAAACGAAACAGATACAGGCGGACGGGATGTCATCCCGTCCCTACCCGATGCGGGCGGATGCGACGCCGTCGCCCCCCTACCCCGAATAGGAGGCCATTTTCCCGCCTTTCCCCTTGCGGCAAGGTGGGGGTGACCTACCTTGCGGTCATCTTTCCAGACCCATGGTCACGGACAACAAACCTTCTTTGGTCACCATCAACGTCGACGGCGTCGAGCACCAGGTCCCTGCCGGGGCTAATCTGGTCGATGCGCTAGGCAAAATCGGGAAGGAAGTCCCCCATTATTGCTACCACCCGAAGCTCCCCGTCGCCGGCAATTGCCGCATGTGCCTGGTCGAG
>RFRI01000572.1 GCA_009924535.1 Verrucomicrobiota bacterium | reverse complement strand
GCGAGCGCGAGCGTGCCCAGACCGAAACTGCCACCGTGCAGGAAGTGGCGCCTTGAACAGAGAGAGGAGGGAAAGCTCATGCGGGCTGGGTCTGTGTTATTCGATGTGCAGAAAGCGGTTGGAAGCGAGAAGCGCCTGGCAGAGCGAACCGAGCGCCTCGACGCGGAAGTCTTGGGTGCTTGAAGCAGGTGCGGCGGCGGGGGGCTGCGGCGCGGCCTGGACGGCGGCGGACTTCGCTTTGGCCGGTTGAACCTTGGGGGCGACGGCCGCGACGGGTTTGGCAGGCTTGAGCTTGGTGAAGTGCTCGACCTGCTCGGCCAGCAGGCGATTGAAGTCGGCGAGCTCCTTGGCGGACGGCTCGCGTCCTTGGGTGAGGACCCACGCGGCCCGTACCTGGGCGTTCTCATCCGCCGGGTGCTCCTTGATCACTCGGGCGGCGAGGTCCTTGGCGCGTTCGATGACGAACTCGTCGTTCATCAGGAAGAGCGACTGCGGGGCGACGGTCGTGAGGTCTCGGCGTTCGCAGTTCGGATCCATGTTCGGGAGGTCGAACGTCGCCAGCGCGGTGGCGGGGCCGCTGCGACGCTGCTGGAGATAGACGGAACGGCGGTAGACGGCGGGTGAGGAGGTGTCGACCTTGAGGACGATGGTCTTGTTGCCGTTGAAGATTTCGACACCGGGGATCATGCGGCCATCGCCGGTCTTGCCGACCGTGACGGGCTCGCCGAACATCTCAGGGTTGAGTCTACCGCTGACGGCGAGCATCGCGTCGCGAATGGTCTCGGCGTCGAGGCGACGGATGCGATAGCGGCCGAAGAGGGCGTTGTCGGGGTCGGCAGACTGGGCGGCATCATTGCGCGACGACTGGCGATAGGTGCGGCTGAGCATCATCTCGCGGTGCATCGCCTTGAGGCTCCAGCCGGTCTCGACGAAGCGGCCGGCCAAGTAGTCCAGGAGTTCAGGGTGTGACGGACGTTCGCCGAGCATGCCGAGGTCGCCCGGGGTGTTGACGATGCCGCG
>RFRI01000571.1 GCA_009924535.1 Verrucomicrobiota bacterium | reverse complement strand
CGCGCTCTGCCCGCCGCATGTGCCGCATGTCCTGCGGAACCCGGCCTCCTTCGACGCGGGGCACATGGCCATGCCTGACCGCTGGAGGTCGTCGAGGGCGTCAAAGACGGTGAAGGCCCGCCACCCGTCCGCGTTCGCCAGGACGGCGTCGACCGAGTTGTGCGACGAAGCCATGAGGATCTGGCGGAAGCGGGGGTCTGCAGTGCGCCCCATGTAGGCGTACCGGTCGGTCCACTGATGCGTGTACCCGCTCGTCTTGCCGCCAACCTCTCGGACCGCGCTGACGAGGGGCTCCCACACCTCGAACGGGGCCGCCGCCGGGTCGCCGTAGGAGCCACAGCGAAGTCCGGCGATGCGCTTCGTGTTCACGCTCTCGACCAGGATGGGCGCCAGTTCTTGCGGCGTGACGCGCTTGTAGCTCCCGCGCTTGTACGCCGCGTAGACCGAGCAGACCATCTTGATGCTGACGTAGCAGCCGTTGTTGCCCGCGTACGGGCAGCCGCCACAGACACAGTGGTCCTGCTTCGACTTCACGGCTTCGTTCGGCTTCATGTCCGTGCGGATGATGAACGACTGGGCCATGTCGCCGGTCTTTCCGTTGTCGCTCTTGTTCGTGATGCAGTTGGCAATGACGGCGATGGGGACAGACGTGTCCATCGCCGAGGGGCCCTCGTACAGGAGGTACCCCGTCGGGTTCTTCTTCATGGGATGTCCTTGTGGCGTCTCAGACGCGCTTGGTGGCGTTGTTCTGGAGCCACGCGAGACGAGAGCAGAGCTCCTCCCACGCGACCTTGCTGTTGTGGCCGATGAGTCCCCGACCGTCGTCGCGGAGCCAGTTCAGGAGCTCGAGCGGGCTCGAGAACGTCCCGACCTTCGACTTCTTGACGGCCGGAGATGAGCTGTTCGCCGGCATGTGGCGAACGATGTGGCCGATGTACGAGCCCACGTCCGAGTAGTAGAGGGCGATGTCGACGCTGTTGCGGTTGGTGGAGGCTTCGGTGTCCACCAAGGTGACCTTCC
>RFRI01000058.1 GCA_009924535.1 Verrucomicrobiota bacterium | reverse complement strand
CGCAGCCCTTCTTCGTGACCACCACGCAGTCCTCGAAGCGGCAACCGCCGATGCCGGGATAGTAGAGCCCCGGCTCGACCGTGACCGCGTTGCCCGCGACGAGCGGATGCGGGTTGCGCGTGGAGAGGGCCGGGTCCTCGTGGATATCGTAACCGAGGCCATGGCCCGTGCCGTGGAAGAAGCCCACGTAGACGCCCTTCACGAGGCCCGTCTTGTAACCGAGCGACTTGAAATAATCCTGCACCACCGTGTGCACCTTGGCCCCCGTCACGCCGGCGCGGATGGCCTTGATCGCGCGCCGCTGGGCTTCGAGCACCGCCTGCACCATCTTGCGCTGCTTCGCGTTGGCCTTCCCCTTGAGGTAGGTGCGGGTCATGTCGCCATAGTGATGCGAGGCGATGTGGCGCGGGTAGATGTCGCACACGATGAGTTCGTTGGCGCGGACCGGGCCGGAGCCGGAGCAGTGGCAATCGACCGCTTGGTCGCCCGGAGCGATGATGAGGCCGATATCGCACAGGCCGCCCTTGCGGAGGATCGCGACCTGCGCCTCTTCCTTCAGGATCTCGGCCGTGAGGGTCTGGCCCTGCCACTGCAACACGCCCTTCTTGTCGGCCTTGGATTCCGCGAGCACCTGCTCGACGGCCGTGAAGCCGGCGGCGGCGGCGGCATTGCCCGCGCGGATGCCGGCCAGCTCCGCCTGCGACTTCACCTGGCGTTCCGGGAAGAGTTCGGGCGAACCGCGTTCGTTATGCTGGGCGCCGACCGGATGGAGTTCGAGGCCGAGCTGACGGAGGCGTTCATACAGGCCCACCGGAAATTCGGCCGGGACGCGGAAGCGGTGGATACCCTCCTGGAGCGCGGCGAAGACGATCGCGTCGGCGACGCCGGCCTTCGGGTTGGTCTTGCGGAGGTCGCCGATGAGCGCGGTGAGGTTGATCACTTCGTCGAAGGCGGATTCATCCTTCGCGCGGCCGACTTCCATCCCGGGCAGGAGCCCGATGCGACGGCCCCTGGCGGAGAAAGCCGGGAACGGGTCGGAGGCGTGGAAGCCGCCGAACCAGCGAAGGTCGGCGTTCTTGGAGGGCGTCGCCATCATCAGCACGTCGCGGACGGCTGGGGCGGAGGGGCGGGCGGTGCGAGCCATGGGCGCAGGATGACGGAAGTCGGCCCTGCGTGAAGCGCAAACGCTATCGCCCTGCGCTATCGCTGGGCCTAACGTGCCCGCATGCTCGCCCAGATCGCCGCCGACCCCGGACTGCCCTCGTTCCTGATGCTCCCCCAGCTCCACTGGTCCGAACTCATCCTCCGCGCGGTGGTCGTGTACGTGTTCCTGATCGTGCTCATCCGCATCACCGGACGACGTCAGGTCGGGATGATGTCCCCGACCGACTTCATCCTGCTGCTGATCCTGAGCAACGCCGTCCAGAATTCCATGAACGGCGGCGACAACAGCCTAGGCGCCGGCCTTGTGCTCGCGACCGTACTCATCGCCCTCAACTACGCCATGTCATGGCTGGCCCGACGTTCGAAGTTCATCGAGCAGCTGCTCGTGGGGCGCCCGGTGTTCATCGTCCGCGACGGACGGCTCGACGAGCACGTGCTCGCCAAGGAGAAGGTGACGCACCACGAACTCATGGCGGCGCTACGAGCCTCCGGCTGTCCGAATATCGAAGCCGCCCGGCACGTGATCCTGGAGACCAACGGGTCGATCAGCGTCGTCCACCGGAGTTAGGCCTGATCCGGCCAGCTTAACAGACGCCTTGCGGGGCGGTTTCACGCCGTCGGCCGGTCCGACGGCCGATGGGCAGGCTTGACCCCGGGCGGGCGGCTCGGAATAGTGGGCGTCCTTGGCCACGCGGGTATCGTTCAGTGGTAGGACACCACTCTTCCAAAGTGGATACACCAGTTCGAATCTGGTTACCCGCACCAACGGTTGGCCTTGCGGGAATTGCAGCGCACGCAGGCCGTCACGATGTTCTCCCAATTGGTCTTGCCGCCGATGTCGCGGGGCACGACGTGGTCGAGGTTGAGCTCCTCGTCGCGGAACTGGCGGCCGCAGTACTGGCAGGTGTTGGCGTCGCGCAGGTAGACGTTGCGGCGGGAGAAGCGGATCTCGCGGCGAGGCACGCGGTCGTATTCGCCGAGCAGGAGCACGCGGGGGACGCGCAGCACGATGCACGTCGTGCGGACGGATTCGGCGGCGGGCGGCGGGGTGTCGACGGAGAAACGCATCCATTCCTCGGCGCTCATCACGCGATGCCCGGACGGGTCGGCATGGATCGCCGACGCGCGGCCGCGGAAGAGCAGGCTCATCGCGCGCAAGACGCCCACGATGTTAACCGGCTGCCAGAGACGGTTAAGGACGAGGACACGTTGTTCGAGGCGCGGAGGCACTATGCCGATTGATAAGCCCGGGCGGGCGGACGGTCAACCCCCTCGGCTCAGCGGGCTTTCTTCGCCTTGGGCGTCGGGGCCTTCGGAGCCGGGGCCGGAACCGCCGCACCCTTAGGCGCCGGCGGGGACGTAAAAGTGTCGGGCAGGGCGACGTACATCGCCCCGTTGACGGTGGCCGGGATCAGGAACGGCACGCCGTCGATCTGGACGCGCAGGTTCTCGACCGCCGAGGAGCGCAGCTCGCTCGGCCCCTTGACGTTGACGACGACCGGCTTGTCGCGCGGGGAAAGCATGCCGAGACCGGGGATTTCCCCCGTATTCTGTTCGATGACCTGATAGCGGGTGCCCGCCTTGACCGACGTGAGCGTGATCTGGTGGGGTCGGCTCGCCGGGGGCGCCGGGACCACCTCCACCGTTGCCGGCTTAGGCTGCGCCCGCTTCGCCGCGGACGAGCTTAGGAAAAAAACAGCGCGATGATGATCGCGAGGACCGCGATGCCGATCACGACGAGCGGGATGGACTCGAATTGGTTGGCCTCCATCGACTGGAGGTAATCGGTGCGGATCTTGGTGAACTCCGCGGCTTCGCGGAGGGTCACGCCCAGTCGCTGACGGGCTTCTTGGAGACGTTCGCCGAGGGTTTGCATTGGCAGAGGTTCGCCCGAAGGCCGCGAATAGGCAAGCCTCTGGTGGCCGATCAGGAGAGCAGGTCCCAGAGACCGAGCCAAGGCGAGGCCAGGAGGAGGATGGCGGCGTGCATCATCCGGAGGAACGGCGGAAGGTTCACCAGAACGATCAGGACGATGAAACCCCAGCGCGCCAAGGACAGGAAGATCTCCTCCGAATAGAGTCCGAGACGGAGGGCGAGGCGGGAGCCGTCCAAGGGAGGGATGGGGATGAGATTAAACACGACCAGGCCCGCATTCAGGAAGATGCCGTTGACCAAGAAGCGGATGACGACCTCCTGCGTCTTGGGGTCGAAATTTCCCAGGCCTCCGATGACAGCCAGGATGAAGCAGAGCACCAGATTCATCGCAGGACCGGCCAGAGTGATATAGATATCGTCCATCCGGCGGGTCTTCGGATTGGGCAGGGAAATCTGGACGGGCTTGCCCCAGCCGATGAGCCCGAAGCCCGGGCTGAGGAAGATCATGATCGCCGGCAAGGCGATGGTGCCGATCGGGTCCGTGTGGGCGAAGGGGTTGAGCGTCACGCGGCCCTGCAGGCGGGGGAGCGGGTCGCCGCGCAGATCGGCCATCCAGGCGTGGCCGAACTCGTGCAGGCCGATCGAGATGATCAGCAGGATGAGCTGGAGCAGGCCGTCGCGGAGGGTTTGGGCATCCATGTCAGTTACCGCCGCAGCCGGCGCAGGTGTTATCGGAGATCGGCATGGCGGACGCAGGAGAGCAAACGCAGGCCGGCAGGTTAGCCAATCCGAAAGCGGGGGCGCACTCGCTCCTTGAGGAAACGGCAGGGGCGGCTAGACCTTGAGGCATGTCGCTCGCCGCCCGGATCCGACTCGCCCAGAAGCGCGGCCTCAGCCTCCCGGCAGCCCGCACGCTCGCTCGCCTATCCACGCCTAAGGCCATCCAGGACTTCCTCGTCGATTTCCCGCAGAACTTCGAACCCGAGGGCGACACCGCCCGGTCGGTCGAACAGACGCTGAAGCACCGCCGCGCCCACTGCATCGAAGGCGCCATGGTCGCCGCTTTCGCGCTTTGGCTGCAGGGCCACCCTCCCCTGCTCCTGGACTTCAGCGCGCATCAGGACATGGACCATGTCATCGCCCCCTTCCGGGTGAACGGCAAATGGGGCGCCATCTCGAAGACCAACTACGTCTGCCTCCGCTGGCGGGACCCGGTTTACCGCAGCGTCCGGGAGCTCGCGATGTCGTACTTCCACGAATACGCCAAGGGCCCGCGCAAGACACTGCGCAGCTATTCCCAGCCGTACGACCTGAGCCGCCTACCGCCGGAAAAATGGGTGAATAATCCGAAGGACTGCTGGGAGATCGCCGACCTCATCACCGCCACGCGGCATTACGAGATTGTCACCGCCGCCGAGGCCAAGGCCCTGAGACACCGCGACGACGTCGAGGTGCGCTCGGACAAGATCACGGTCTTCCCGATCCCGAAGTGGAAGAACCAGCGGCTCTGAGCGCGCTCAACGCCGGCCGTCGTACCAGATATCGCAGTTCTCCGGACGCTTCGCTGCTCGTCCGGCGGTGAAGAGCATGCGGAAGAAGAAACGGGCCGCTTCCGTGACCGTGTAGAGCTTCAGCTTGCGCGATGACGTACGCAGAGGGTGATCGGCCAGGATAACGAAGCGGCGGCCGCGGCGTCGGGCGAGGGCCTTGAGCCGACGGCTCAGGAAGACCTCCTCGCCGGCGTAGTATTCCGTACCGAAGCCCCCCGCTTCGCGGAACGCGGAAGCCTCCACCCAGACGCATGACCCCGCCGCCCAGCGCGCCAGACGACTCCAGAGATTCCAGAACCCGCAGACGGCACGGGCATAGCGCGGCGTGCCGGCTTCCAGCTCGACCGTGCTGCCGCCGCCCAGCGCGCGGCCCGCGGTAATCTGGTCGGCGATGGCCGCGAAGAGCTCCGGCGAAGGGGTCGAATCGGCGTCGATGAACACCAGCCACTCGCCGGAGGCTGCGCGTGCTCCGGCGTCGCGGGCCCGGCCGATCTGGTTCACCGGCTCGAAGACGACGGTCGCGCCGGCGGCCCGGGCGCAAGCCGCGGTGCCATCGGTGGAGTTATTGTCGCAGACCACGCATTCCCAGGTCCACCCGCGGGAAAGGAATGACTCCGCCGCCGCCTGCACGGACGCGAGCGTCGCGGGCAGGAGCTTTTCTTCGTTGAACGCCGGGATGACGACGGAGACGCGCATCACGACGACAGGAAGGCGCTTAGCTGACGTGCTCGAAGGCGCAGGCCGCCGCCCCGACGACGCCGACGTTGCCGCCGAGTCCGGCCGGGACGATCGTGCAGACCGCCGACAGGCGCGGGAAAGCGTAGCTGTTGGCGCTCTTGCGCATCGGGACGAAAAGCGCGTCGCCGGCCGCGGTGACGCCGCCGCCGACCACGATCACGTCGGGATTGAAGGTGTTGATCACCGCGCCAAGGCCGCGACCGAGGTAGTTGATCGACTCCGCCCAGATCTCGTTGGCGAGCGCATCGCCTTCGGCCATCGCTTGGAAGAGGTGGTGCGTCGTGACCTGCTCGATGGAGCCGGCGAACTTGACGATGCTCGAAGGGCGGCCGGCCGTGAGGGCCTCGCGGGTGCGACGCGCGATGGCCGTGCCGGAGGCGTAGACTTCCCAGCAGCCAGGATTACCGCAACCGCAGCGAGGTCCGTCCATCGTCAGCGGGATATGGCCAAGCTCGGCCGCGTTGCCGTTGGAGCCGCGCATCAGGCGTCCGTCGATGACCGCGCCGCCGCCGATGCCGGTGGAGACCGTGATATAGACGACGTTCTTCTTGCCCTTGCCGGCGCCGAAGCGGTATTCGCCGAGCGCGGCGGCGTTGCAGTCGTTGTCGATACGGGCGGGCAGGCCGCCGAACGAGTTGCTCAGGAAATCCGTGATCGAGAAGCCCGTCCAGCCGGGGAGATTGGGGGAGCCGTCGACGCAGCCGCGGGCAATGTCGAGCGGGCCGGGCGAGGCGACGCCGAGGGCGACGAAGTCGACGGGCTTGAGCTTCAGTTCGGCGAGGAGCTGGTGGGCGGCTTCGGCCACGCGTTCACAGGCCTGCTGCGGACCCTTTTCGGCGAACGTCTCGACGCGGCCGGAACCGAGCACGGTGCCGTCCTGGTTGACGACGCCGAAGGCGAATTTCGTGCCGCCGAGGTCAAAGGCCAAAACTTTGCGCATAGGAATAAAAAGGGTCAGTCGCGCGCCGGACGCGAGAAGTCATCCTGCAGGCGGACGACGTCGGTCAGGTCGGGCGTGGAGACTTCGAGGAGCACGCTGTCTTCGAGGGCTTCGAAGCGGTGGATCGTGCGCACCGGCACGTGCAAGGCTTGCCCCGGGAGCCAGGTGCGCTGATCGGCCGCCGTGACGAGGGACGCGGCCGGAGTCTCGCCGGATGCGATCGGCCGGAAGGTCAGAAGCACCTTGCCGGAAAGAAGATAAAGGGTCTCCGTCTTGCGCTCGTGATACTGGAGGCTGAGGCGGCGGCCTTGCTTCACTTCAAGCACCTTGCCGGCGTAGGCGGACTGGTCGGCGTACCAGATTTCGCGGCCCCACGGCTTCTCCACGATCTTTGGGTTATTCGTCGGCTCAGCCATGCCCAAGGTCTGTCGAAAAAGGCCCCGTTAGCCAAGCAAATCCCCGAAGAAGTCCGGCTGGTCGATCGCGCCGACGAGCGGATGCACCAGACGCTCCGCATCGATCGCGACCCGATTGACGTCGGGCGACACGCGGTGCATCGACAGCGCCCGGTCAGGGGCGGTCACGGCGAGGCGGGCAAAGTCCTCGGCGGCGAAAGCCTTCTCGGAGAGCCAGGCCTGGCGGTCGGCGCCGGTGAGCACGGCCGGCATCCGCGCATGGACTTCGCCCGCTTCGCGGTTCGGCGCGACCGTCACCAGGCAGAGCGTGCGGCGATGCGTGCCATCGGCGGCGAGGTGGAGCGACCAGAGACCGCCGACCGCGAGCGGTCCGCCGTCGGCGGCGCGGAAATAATACGGGGACTTCAGCTTCCCTTCCGTCTTCCATTCGTAATAGCCGTCGATCGGGATGACGCAGCGGCGATGGCGGGCCGAGTCGCGGAACGTCGGGCGGTCGAAGATGCCTTCCGCGCGGGCGTTGGCATGGCCTTCCTGTTCGTCGGCGGCGGCCCAGGCGGGCACGAAGCCCCACGGCAGCGCTTCGGTCCGGAGGACGCCCTGCTCACGGCGGACGGAGACCAGCGGCGTGCCGGGAGAGATGTTATAGCGCGGCGAGACCTCAGCCGACGGCGCGGCGAGGCTTTTGACGATTTCTTCCCAGCGCGAGAACTGGGTGACGCGGCCGCACATGC
>RFRI01000570.1 GCA_009924535.1 Verrucomicrobiota bacterium | reverse complement strand
CTAGTTCGAGCCCGCTAACCGCCTTAACTTTCGCAGCGTTTTTAGCCTGTTTTTCAGCTAAATCTGAGGCTCTGCGATCTTGCCAGGTGATGATCTTCGATAACGCCTGCCCTGTATTGCGATCCCATAAGAGAACTGATTCACGTTGAATACTTAAACCAACCGCTGAAATTTTATGTGCTTTGGTTATCGCTTTACTTGCGGTAACAACGGATTGCCAAATTTCCTCAGGATCTTGCTCTACCCAACCAGGTTGCGGAAAGGCGGTGGAAATTTTTACATCGTGTTGCGCCAGAACTTCACCTTCAAGATTTATAGCAAGCGCCTTGGTTGAACCACTTCCTTGATCGATTGCCAGAATTATTGGCGAACTATTTTCCATGCTTTAAGAGCTCTCGGGCAGAGGCAACAATTGAATCTGCAGTTAATCCGTAGTGTTCTAGCAAGTATGACGTTGACCCAGTTGGAGCAAATGTATCTGTGCCAAGTAGCTTCATGGCTACCGGATGGTTTTGTACAACAAACTCAGAGATCGCTCCACCAACGCCACCACGAGTAACTGACTCTTCGGCGGTAATAATTGCCTTAGTCTCTTTAGCCGCTGCCAATATTTCAGCGGTATCTAAAGGTGAGACGGTTGAAAGGTTAATTACACGGGCAGATATTCCTTCTGCCTTTAACTGGGCAGCGGCAGCAACCGCGCGCGAAACTAGTGTGCCGGTTGCAATAATTGAAATATCGCTGCCATCAATAATGCGCATCGCTTTATTTGGAATAAATGCTGGGCTCTGTCCTTGCGAAACGGAAGGTACTTTAAAGCGGCCAATGCGCATAAAGACTGGTCCGGTTGTATTTGCCGCCCAAGTAACGGCTTCTTTAGTCTGCGCTTCATCAGCAGGCAGAACAATTGGAAGCGAATCCAAAGCGCGCATCCAAGCGATATCCTTCGGCGCGTTCGAGGCGTTGAGGCAGATCAGGAATTCATCTTCCGCGAGGCGGTAGACGATCAGGTCGTCGACGCAG
>RFRI01000569.1 GCA_009924535.1 Verrucomicrobiota bacterium | reverse complement strand
CCGGCGTGCGCCTCTGCGAACACCTCCCGCGCACGGCCAAACTCATGGAGCATGTCACTGCGGTGCGTTCGGTGAACCATAAGGTCATCGACGAGCACGCCTTCGCGACGAACCTCGTGCACACCGGCCGCATGATCAGCGGCAACGCGACCTATCCCTCCATCGGCTCGATCGTGGCGAACCGTCGTGGCGCCGCCGATGCTTCGGTCCCGGCCTACATGCTCATCGGGTACCCGAACGTCAGCCGCGGCCCGGGCTTCCTCGGCATCAAGGACGGCTATATTTATCTCGTCGACACCGAGACCGGCCCGAACGGCTTCACCACGCCGGGCGATATCGACCAGGCGCAGAAGGATCGACGTCAGGACCTCCTCGGCTCGCTCGGCGGCAAGGCCCCCGACGGCTCCGCCCTGGCCGAATACGCCGAAGCCCAACACGAGGCCTTCCGCCTCGCGGGCCCGTCGTTCATGCGCCACTTCGACCTGAAGAAGGAAGCCGCCGATACGCGCCTGTCCTACGGCGGCGAATTCGGCCAGCGTTGCCTGCTCGCCCGTCGCCTCATCCAGGGCGGCGTGCGCTTCGTCGAAGTCTCGCACAACCTCAACTTTATCAATGGCTCCGGCTGGGACGTGCATAACGATGGCATCAACAACCAGCACATCCTCATCCGTGAGCTCGATAACGCCATCGCAGGCCTAATCGAGGACCTTAAGCGCACCGGCATGCTCGACAAGACCCTCCTCGTCGTCGGCACGGAGTTCGGCCGCCCGCCAGAGTTCGACGCCAAGGGCGGACGCGGCCACCAAGGCACGGCCTTCTCAATGATCCTAGCCGGCGGCGGGCTGAAGCACTGCGGTGCCTACGGACAGACCGATGACTTTGCCAAGACCGTGATCAAGGACCCCGTCAGCATCCCAGATTTCCACGCCACGATTCTCGCCGCGATGCAGGTCGACACCTCGAAAGACCTCATGGCCGGCGCCCGCCCGGTGCCGATCACCGACGGCGGTAAGCCGATCGCGAGG
>RFRI01000568.1 GCA_009924535.1 Verrucomicrobiota bacterium | reverse complement strand
GAGAGCCCATGGGCTCTCCCCTTAATCTTCCGTTAATCTTCGCTTCATTTAGGCTTCATCGAAAAGTAACTCTACTCCTCTTCCCATCGGCGAAGCAGATGATTTAATTGTATGTACGGAAGCGCAGAGGGCTCCGTAACCACCCAACAAAAACAACATGAATCCTCGCATCATCGCTCTCCTCGCGGTGCTCGCTTCGGCCGAACAGGCTTTGGCGGGCGATCCGGCCAACCTCGCCGGTCACCCCGGCAAGACTCCCGCGGTCCGCGCCCACAAGCCCGGCCACGCCGGTGACAACCGCCCCTACGTTCCCTCTATCCTCACGCAGTTCGGGGATCCGTTGCCAGGCCTCACGGTCGAGCAGCTGAACCTCTTCCTCGACGACGTGGTCTGGACGGAGTCCTCGGACTACCGCCGCCTGCTGCTGGAAGATGACTTCTTCGTCAACGGTCGGCTGGCAAAGTTCTACGGCATCAGCGCTACCACCAACGAAGACTTCGTGCGCGTTGAGCTCGACCCCAAGCAGCGCTCCGGCGTCATCACGCACCCGTATCTGCTCGCGGCTTTTTCCTACAACAAGACTAGTTCGCCCATCCATCGCGGCGTGTTCCTGACGCGCAACATCGTGGGCCGCATCGAGCGCACTTGACGCGAAGAAGATGCCATCGAGCTTCACCAACTGACCGCTTTGGATCAAACGACGGAGTTCGTCGCGGTTGAAGTCAGTGGTGTCGGGAGGCGAGAACGGTTGGGCCGCGAGAACTTCAACGATGGGACTGCGCTCTTTGCGCGATGGCAAACGATCAGGACTGTACAGCCGTCCGTTTTCGGCGACCGCCTGATCGGGCCGGACGAGATGCGCGACGTGCTGAAGAGCGTCGTTCAACGACGACATGTCGACGCCCGCATCACCGGACGTTGCGATCATCGTGAGCAGTTCGTCGACCGCGGCCGAAAGCATCGCTGCGCTGAACAACACGTCGTCGACCGTTGGTTCATGGGTCTGGCCCGTGCGGAGGAACACTTCC
>RFRI01000567.1 GCA_009924535.1 Verrucomicrobiota bacterium | reverse complement strand
ACCGGACGGAAGCGCTCGTCGGTCGACGTCAGGAACTCTTTCTCTTCATAGGCGTTGGCGCCAGTGAGCAGGCCGTCTTTCTCGGTGATCAGCACGCGTTTCACCAGATTTGAAGAGGGTTCCGGGATGAACGCGTTGCCGCGGAACTCAGCCGGGAAGGCGTCACCGCGGTAGATCGCCGCGCCGCAGGTGGAGGTCGCGTTGGCGAGGGTGCCATCAGGTCGCAGGGTCTTCTCGTCGTAGCCGCGATTGACGCCCGGGGTGGGGTGCGAAGGGTAGACCGACTGTTCCTTGAGCACCTTGCAGTTGACGCCGAGCGCGTCTCGGAGGAGCGGATTGCGCGCATAGGCCGCGGCGGGCAGCAGGTCGGCGCGGAGCAGGTCGGAGTTGTAGTTGTAGAACAGGCGGCCGGCGTCGTCCTGGGTCAGTCCCCACTGGCCGCGACCCAGGCCGGGGCCTTTCTGCCAGGCGCCGTTGGCCAGCTTGAAGCTCGTGCCGTAGTTCGCGGCATAGACACGGTTGTCCATCGCCCAGGTCGGCGTGTTCGCCATGTGTTCGGGCTGGCCGCCCAGCGTGCCGAAGTCGGAGGCGACGAGGGTCTTTTCGTCAGCTACGCCGTCTCCTTTCGTGTCGCGGCAGAAGAAAAGATTCGGCGGTTCGGCGACGAAGGCTCCCCCCTTGACCGCCATCACGCCGCGAGGCATCACCAGGTTGTCTAGGAAGGCTGAGGCCTTGTCCATGCGTCCATCGCCGTCGGTATCGGTCAGGAGCGAGATACGGCTGGTCGGGTCTTTTTCCGTGGTGCCTTCCAGGTCGCGCATGTAACTGCGCATCTCGACGACGAAGAGGCGCCCTTGGTCGTCGAAGCTGATGGCCACCGGCGACTCGATCATCGGTTCGCTGGCGACGAGCTCGACGCGGAAGCCAGGAGGGAGGCGGAAGGTCTTGAGTTCCTCCTCGGGTGACAGCGGAGCAGGGGCGGGCAGGACGAATTTCAACCGCACGTCCGTCGGGCCCGCGTTGCCCTTATTGAGCGCG
>RFRI01000566.1 GCA_009924535.1 Verrucomicrobiota bacterium | reverse complement strand
CTGCCGGCGATGGAATCGCGGAGGGCGACCGAGACGTGGGTGTGGCCTCCCGGATTGATCACCAGGAACTTCACGCCCTTGTCGGCCCACTTCGCGATGGAGTCGATGATCTCGCCTTCGTGGTTGGACTGGAAGAAACGGGTCTTCGCGCCGGCGGCCTTGGCATGCTTCTCGATCAGCTTCTCGAGGTCGCCGAGCGTCTGGGTACCGTAGACCTCCGGCTCGCGCTTGCCGAGTCGGTCGAGGTTGGGGCCGTTGATGACGCCGATTTCCATGCAGGATGACTAAGGGCCGACACGGGACTGGGCAAGATATGAAAAAGGGCGACTCCTTGCGGAGCCGCCCTTGGTTTCGCCTGAGGCTGGACCTTACTTCAGGATCTGGCGGAGGACGTAGGGCAGGATGCCGCCGTGGCGGTAGTATTCGCCTTCGATCGCGGTATCGATGCGCGCGATGAGCGCGGCCTTGTCGACCGTGCCGTTGGCGCGGCGGATGACGAGCGTCACCGGCGTCTTGGGCTTGATCGGGCTGGAGAGGCCTTCGAGGTCGAAGGTCTCGGTGCCATCGAGGTGGTAGGACGCGGCGTTCTTGCCGTCGGCGAACTCGAGGGGCAGCACGCCCATGCCGAGGAGGTTGGAACGGTGGATGCGCTCGAAGGACTGCGCGACCACGGCGCGGATGCCGAGGAGGGCGGTGCCCTTCGCGGCCCAGTCACGGGACGAGCCCATGCCGTAGTCGACGCCGCCGAAGACGATCATGCCTTCGCCGCGCTGGGCGTAGGTCTGGCAGGCGTCATAGATCGCCTCGACCTTGCCGTCGGGCTGGACCTTCGTGAAGCCGCCTTCCTTGCCGTCGGCCATCGCATTCTTCACCTGGGTGTTGGCGAACGTGCCGCGGGTCATGATGCGGTCGTTACCGCGGCGCGAACCGTAGGAGTTGAAGTCCTTCTTCGCCACGCCGGCCGCGAGGAGGAACTTGCCGGCCGGGGTCTCTTCCTTGAAGGCGCCGGCGGGGGAGATGTGGTCGGTCGTGACGGAGTCGCCGAGGAT
>RFRI01000565.1 GCA_009924535.1 Verrucomicrobiota bacterium | reverse complement strand
GCGCTCGTACCCAACCTGCTGCTCGTGGCACTTGCATGCTTCTGGCCCCACGACGGCGAAGACCGCGGCCCTGCGCTGCTGTCCATCGCCGGCCACCAGCACTTCATCCTCCTGCACTTCCCGGTCACGATCCTGATGCTCGTGCCCTTCTTCGAGATCTGGGACCGCCACGCCGAAGCAAGCGCGCTGATCCGCCGGCTCAGCCTGCTCGGTGCCGTCAGCATCTGGGCCACCTGCCTCTTCGGACTCATGGAAGCCCACTTCAACGGCGGCGAGTACGCCGGACTCGATCAGCACCTCTGGCTGGGCATCGTGGCTTCCTTCGTCGCCGCGGGCGCCTGGTTCCTCATCCTGCAAAGCTGGCGCGTCCGGGTCGTGGCGCAGATTTCCGCCGTGGTCATCATGACCATCGCCGCCCACATCGGCGGAGCCAAGGTCCACGGCGACCTCTTCAAACCCAACAAGGAATCCCAGAAGGACCCTAAACCCAAGGCCGCGGCGGACCGCCCGCACGTTCCCCTCGGTTGAATCGCGAGACGGGCCGCCCCTGGCTCGTAATTGCACCAAGTTCTTCCTCGCAGGCCCGACCACCCTCACGCCGCTCACCGATGCGCATCTCCCTTCTGCTCTTCTCTTCGGCATCGCTCGTCGCCGCGACTTACACCCCCAAGAAGCCAGAGCCGACCAAGCCGCTGACCGCCGCCCAGAAGGCCGACTTCACCAAGGTGATCCAGCCGATGTTCGACGCCCACTGCATCTCGTGCCACGGCCCGAAGAAAGAAAAGGGCAAGCTACGCCTCGACACGCTCGAAGCCACTCTCAAGGGCGGCAAGAACCCGACCTTCGTGATCGGCAAGCCCGACGACAGCATGCTCCTGGCCCGCGTCTTCCTCGACCGCACCGCCGGCGACGTCATGCCGCCCAAGGCCGAGAAGCCGATGACCGAGAAACAGAAGGAGGCCCTCTACGCCTTCATTGAAGGCCAGCCCATCCCGGACGAACTCGCCAAAGCCGCCCTGGCCGACACCAAAGCCGCGGTCGCAGCGGCC
>RFRI01000564.1 GCA_009924535.1 Verrucomicrobiota bacterium | reverse complement strand
GGGTGAAGACGAAGGAGGCGCGGGCGCTGAGGTCGGATTTCTCCCCGGCGTTGTTGGCGGCGGTGTCGGACAGCGCGGCGAGGTAGCCGGCGAGGTCGGCGGCCTTGCTGAGGCCCTTGAGCGCGGCGATCGTCTTGCGCTCGCCGGAGAGGCGTAGTTCGGCGCGATCGGCGGCGGCCAGGGCCGAGTCGAGATCCTTGTCCTTGGCATCGGTCAGGGTCTTGAGGAGCAGTCGGAGGCGTTCGAGGGCTTCGGCGGCCTTGGTGAGGTCGGTGGCGTTGTCGTCGCCCATGGCCTTGTTGAGCACGGCGATCTGGGTGGCGACGTCGTTGCGGGTGCGGTCCAGCATCTGCCGGCAGGCGGAGAGCAGGCCTTCGGGTTCCGGGAGGATCGCCTTGAGCTTGGCCTGGAGGGAGCCGCCGACCTGATTGAATTCCTGAAGGTACTTGTTGGCCCGGCTTTCGGTCTCGGCGACGTTGCTCAAGGTGAGGCTTTGATTGCGGCGGTCGGCCAGGGCCAGCGCCTCGAGGCGGAGGCGTTGCTCATCGGCATTCTGCGTGGCCAGACGTTGGCGCAGCGGAATCGTCTGCGCCTTGCGGGCGGCTTGGTCGGCGGCGGAGAGGCCGCCGCGTTCGAATTCATCCAGCGCGACGGCCGCGGCGGGATGATCGTAGAGTTCGATCAGGCGGGAGGCTTCGGAGAAGCGGTCGCGGGACTCTTCTTCCTGGGTCTTGAGGATATTCCAGTACACCACGCCGGCGATCAGAAGCAGGACGCCGCCGACCCAGGAGGTCGTCAGGACCATGTAGCGTCGGTTCAGGCGAGCGCGGGTATTCTGGCGCAAAGCCCGTGCTTCGCGCAGGATGCCTTCCGGCAGGCGTTCGGCCTGCGGGGTCGCGCGCTCGAGCCAGGAACTCAGGCGCACGATGAGGATGGCGGGTGAGGAGCCGCGGGCGGCTTCCTGTTGGAGGATCGCCCATTCTTCGTTCAGGCCTTCGAGCGTGGCGCGCAGGGTGGCTTCGGCTTCGGCGACGGCGGCCAGTTCCTTGA
>RFRI01000563.1 GCA_009924535.1 Verrucomicrobiota bacterium | reverse complement strand
GCTTGCACTGGATGCCACTTTGGGCAAGAAAGTCAATGCACGGTTTGACACCCGTGGCACTAATGACCAAGTCCGCCTCCACGTTCTCGGTCCTGCTCTTCTGCCATGCCCTCTGCTATTTCGCGGCGCTGCCCCTCCTGAACGCCATCGTGCTGCGCACGCTCGGCGCCGATTCCCAGTACTTCCCCTGGTTCCGCTCCTCCGGCACCATCGGCTGGATCGCCTCAGGCTACGCCATCGGCTTCGCGGCCAAGGCGATGGGACTGGCCGACGTGGCGACCGATGCCGTGATCTTCAAGATGGGTGCGGTGGCCTTCGTGGCCGCCGGCATCCTGGCCCTCTTCCTTGCCTCGGAAGAAGGTGAACGGTCGGAGGGTGCCGCCGGCACCCCCTCGCCTAGCGTCTTCGCCCTGCTGGCCGACGCCAAGTTCATGGTCTTCCTGGTCTTCTCCTTCCTCTTCTGCATCCCGCTCGCGCTCTACTTCACCTACGCCAACACCTTCATCGCCAGCCGCGGCGTGGCCCACCCCGAGGCGATCATGACCATCGGTCAGTACTCCGAGATCGTCTTCCTGTTGCTCCTGCCGTTCGCCTTCAATTATTTGACCGCCAAGCGCGCCCTGCTGGTCGGCATGGCCTGCTGGGCGCTCCGCTACGCCATCTTCGCCCAGTCCGGTGACACCGAGTGGATGCTCATCACCGGCGTGGCCCTGCACGGCCTCTGCTACGACTTCTTCTTCGTGACGGGGATGCAATACGCCGATCGACGCGCTCCTGCCGGGCTGCGGAACCTCGCCCAGTCCGCCGTGTCCTGGGTCACCCTTGGTCTTGGTCTCTGGGCCGGCAACATGATCGCGCCCTTGCTCGACAGCCGCTTCATCGACCGTACCAACCCCGCCCAGTTGGTCTTCAAGGATGAGTTCTGGCTCTACCCGTCCGTCTTCGCCGCCGTCCTGCTCGTGATCTTCGCCTTGTTCTACCGCGACGACACGCGGCTGAACGACCAGTCCGAAGGCTAAGCGGCCGCCCTTTCCATGGCATCCCCTATCC
>RFRI01000562.1 GCA_009924535.1 Verrucomicrobiota bacterium | reverse complement strand
ATGAGGCGGCCGCGGCCGCGGCCCGTCCGGAATTCAAGGGCGAGGTGCCGGTCGCGGTGCTCTGCGATAACTCGCGTGACGCCGAGAGCATCCCGTCCGACCTCAGCGACTTCAATCGTTACGGAGGCCTCTACCGGCATGTCAGCCTGGTCTATGTCCCGGCGATCTCGGTCGCCCACGTCGGCGTCGCTGCCTCGGTCAGGGCGGGCAAGGGCGAAGCCTCTATCGAGGTTCGCTTGTCCAATCCGAAGTCACTGCCTGACGAGCTTGCCAGCGAGGTCGTGGTCGCCGATCCGGCCGGCAAGGTCGTCTATCGCTCGGAAAACCCATCGGTTTCCGCCGGCTCGGCCGTCATCACGGCGAAATTCTCCTTGGAGACGCCGATTCTTTGGTCCCCGAAGTCCCCGCTGCTTTACCGCGTGACGGTCACCCTTCGTTCGAAGCATGGAGAACAAGCCGTCGCGGAAACTTTCGGTTTCCGCAGTTTCGAATGGGTCGAGCATGGCCCCTTCAAGCTCAACGGCGAACGCCTCCTGCTCAAGGGCACGCACTATCATGAAGATCATGCCGGCGTGGCCGCAGCCGTGCCGGACGAGGTCGTCCGAAGGACCCTCGTCGCCATCAAGGACATGGGCGCTAATTTCGTGCGACTCGGGCATTACCAGCAGGCTCCGCTGGTCTTGGAGCTCTGCGACGAGCTCGGCCTGCTGGTCTGGGAGGAGATCCCCTGGTGTCGCGGGGGTATCGGAGGAGTCCGTTACAAGCAGCAGTGCCGCGACATGCTGAGGTCCCTCATCGAGCAGCATGGTAACCATCCGTCCGTGATCCTGTGGGGCCTCGGCAACGAGAACGACTGGCCGGGCGATTTCGAGACGCAGGACAAGGACGCCATCCGCGCGTTCATGTCGGAATTGAACGACCTCGCGCACAAGCTGGACGCCTCGCGTCCGACGACCATCCGCCGCTGCGATTTCTGCAAAGACATCGTCGACGTCTATTCGCCGAGCATCTGGGCCGGGTGGTATTCCGGACGTTACACCGAGTACGCCG
>RFRI01000561.1 GCA_009924535.1 Verrucomicrobiota bacterium | reverse complement strand
CAAGTTTAGGGGCAATCGGCCGGAGTCAAGGGGCGGCCGCCTTCGGGGGCTTTTCCTTGGCTAATCGTCCTACGCACGTAAGGTCGCCACACCCCTCGCCATGTCGCCCGTCGTCGCCCGCATCCTGTCCCTGTCCGTGATCCTGGCCTTCGTCTTCAACTTCGTGATGATGCTGATTGTCGCCTTGGTAGGATGGAGCGCCGATTCGCTGACGTTGCGTTCGCTGTTCGGGGCCGGCCTGTTCCAGGCCTCGGGCTCGGATTGGTTCTGGATCCTGCTGCTCTGGGGCATGGCGCTCCTGCAGGCCTGCCTGGTCACCCTGCCGTTGCCGGTCTCCGCGGCTCCGGGCGCCAAGGTTCCGCTGGGTCCGCGCGTGATCGCCGCGGCTTGCCTCGGCGGGCTCTTCGTCGCGATCCCGCTCTTTGCCTCGATCGACCTTTATTATCTCTCCACGAAGGCCGACCCTAAGGGCTTTAATTCCGAACCTTATGCGCTGGCCGTCCTCGCGGCCTGGGTGGCCTCCTGGCTCATCTGGACGCCGATCCTGCTGCATCGTTCCCGCGGGCAGGCGGACGCGGTCGAACGCTTCGTCGGTAAGAACATCGCGGGCTCCGCGGTCGGCCTTGCCCTTTGTCTGCCTTGGTATTTCGTGCTCCGGCGCAAGCAGTCCTGCTATTGCACTCTGGGCACGTTCTGGGCGCTGGTGCTGGGACTGTGGTCCTTGCTGGTCATCGGCGGCCCGTTGCTGTTCGTGCTTGCCCGTGACCGACGACTCCGCGCCGGCGTGCGTGAAGGGTGAGCCTCAGAGTCCGCAGCCCTGTTGCGTCTCGCGCGTCGGTCGGGCGATGAGGCCTCGGTGCGGCTCGTCCGGATAGGTTTCTCCGGCGCGCGCGCCGAGCAGGTGTTCGTCGCAGCACTTCAGGAGGTCGGGCAGGTTGTCGGTCCGGCGCATGTCGTGCAGGAACTTGCCTTCGGTATCCACGGCCAGTCCGACGAAGTTGAGGAATTTCTTGAGACGGCCGGCCTGCTTGTCGGTGGCCTTGGCGGCGTCGCAGCAT
>RFRI01000057.1 GCA_009924535.1 Verrucomicrobiota bacterium | reverse complement strand
GCGCGCTCGAAGACGAGGCCGCGCTCGGCGTAGCCGCGGAACTGGTCGAAGCTGGAGAAGCCGGGACTCAGCAGGATGGCCGAGGGAGCGGGCGCATCCTTGGCCGCCGCGACGACGGCGTCCTGCAAGGACGGATAGCAGCGGGCAGGCTTGCCCAGTTCGTCGAAGTGGCGTTTCAGCTCCTCGGCGGTCTCACCGATGAGGTAGGCGGAGTCGACGAGCGGGGCGATATTGCGGACGAAGCGGGCGAGATCGCCGCCCTTCCACTTCCCTCCCCCGATCCAGCGGACCGGGATGCTGAACTCCGAGAGCGCGGCCTGGACCGCGTGGAAATTGGTGCCCTTCGAGTCGTTCCAGAATTCGACGCCTTTGTTCTCGGCGACCTTGCGGAGCCGATGGGGCGGGACGCGGAAGAGGCGGGCGGACTCCTCGAGGTGGCGCAGCGGGATGCCGCGCGCCTGCCAGTACCTGCGAAGGATGGCCCAGTTCTCGCGTTGCGGCCAGGAGTCGAACACCGAGCCCGCAGGCACCGTATCGGCGACCTCCGCGCGCGTGGCGACGATCGCCTCCGCGGGGAGGTCGATGCCGAACGCGCGCGCGGACGAGACGACGGATTCGCCGACGACGAGGATACCGCCGGGCATCATGCGCTCGATCAGGCGGAACTTCGCGCGGAAATAACTCTCGAGGTCGCCATGACGGTCGAGGTGGTCCTCGTCGAAGTTCGTCCAGAGCACCGCCTCGGGCGTGAAGTGGCGGAGGTCTTCCGCCTGGAAGGAACTGACCTCCACGATCGCGACGAACGAACCGTTCGAGACCGTGCGGTGGAGCGAGGTCAGCGGCAGGCCGACGTTACCGCAGGCGATGGCGTCGAGCCCGGAGCGCTTGAAGGCGAACGACAGGAACTCGGTGATGGTCGTCTTGCCGTTGGTGCCGGTGATGGCGATGGCCGGGCCGGTCCAGAGCAGCGCGCCGAAATCGAGCTCGGTCAGGCAATGCAGGCCGGCGCGGCGCGCGGCGAGGATCCACGGGTGCGACTGCGCGAAGCCGGGGCTGTAGACGAGGAGATCGTGACGGGCGGCCTCCTCGGGACCGAACTGCCGGTTCTCCCCGCGTTCGTCATAGATGACCGAGGCGAAGCCGGCCGAGGCGAGGGATTCCGCGACCGAACGCCCGCTCACGCCCTCGCCGAAGATAGCGGCGGGGCGGGTGAGCCGGCGTCGGAGGGATTCGGGGAACTCGCTCATCGGAGTTTCAGGGAGAGCAGGCCGAGGAGGCCGCACAGGAGGGAGAGGATCCAGAAGCGCGCCACGACCTTGGTCGCGGGCCAGCCCTTCTTCTGGAAGTGGTGATGGATGGGCGTCATCAGGAACAGGCGCTGCCCGCCGGTCCGCTTGAAGTAGGCCACCTGAAGGATGACGGAGACGGCTTCGACGACGAACACGCCGCCGACGATCGCGAGGAGGAAGGGCTGGTGCATCAGGCAGGCCACCGCGCCGATGCCGCCGCCGAGCCCGAGCGCGCCGACGTCGCCCATGTAGATCTCGGCCGGAGCCGCGTTATGCCAGAGGAACACGAGGCTGCCGCCGACGAGCGCCGAGCAGAAGACCGCGAGCTCGCCCGCGCCCGGCACGTAGCTGATGCGCAGGTAGGTCGCGAACTCATGGTGACCGACGAGGTAGGCGACCGCGCCGAGGATCATCGTGGTGATGAGCACGCAGCCGATGGCCAGGCCGTCGAGGCCGTCGGTGAGATTGACCGCGTTGGAGCAGCCCACGCAGACCAGCACGAAGAAGACGCCGGCGACGCCGAGACAGGCGAGGAAGGGCCAGCCGAGGGACTTGGCGGACCAGAGCGGGCCGTTGAGGACCGGGAGCCAGATCTCGCAGAGACTTTCGCGATAGGCCGGATCGAGGAGCACGATCCCGAAGGCGATCAGCGCGACGAGCCCCTGCCCTGCCAGCTTCATGCGCGCGGAGATGCCATCGGAACTGCCGTGACGGACCTTCAGCCAGTCGTCGTAAAGGCCCACGAGGCCCATCCCGATAAGGCACCAGAGGGCCGCGAGCACGAGGACGTTGAGGCGGGCCCAGAGGAGCACCGAGGGGATCATCGCGACGGCGATGATGAGGCCGCCCATGGTCGGGACCTTGCCGCCTTCCTTGGCGAGCTCGCCCATGAGCTTGGCCGAACGCTCCGGCTGGCGCAGGCGGGCGAGCACGGCGATGAGACGATCGGAGAAGAACATGCCCAGCAGCAACGCCGTCACGCCGGCCATGATGGCGCGGACGGAGATATACTCGAAGAGACGGAAAGGCCCCCAAGTGTGGACGAGTTCGCTGAGACGGTAAAGCATCCTAGTGGAAAGAGAGCGCGGAGCGCAGGGGTTCGGGCAGGCAGCGCTCGAGGGCGAAGGAACGGCTGCCCTTCAGGAAGACGAAGCCGCGGTGCGCGGCGACGCGAGCGGCGGCGTCCTCGACGGAGGCCGCGACGAAAAGCTCCACCCCGGGGAGCGCAACTCCCTGCAGCAACGCGGCCGACTCGCCGCCATGGACGACCACATGGTCGCCCGGGCGGAGAGGCAGCTGCGCGCCGCAGTCGCGGTGGAGTTGCGCGGAGGCGGGACCGAGCTCGGCCATGCCGCCGAGCAGGAAAAGACGAGGGGCCGCGGAGACGCGGCTGAGACGATCGAAGGCACGGGCGGAATCCAGGAGCGAAGCCGGGCTGGAGTTATAACAGTCGACGTAGAAGGTACGGTCGCCTTCGACATGCACGCTGCCGCGACCGGCGGGCGGCATCCATGTCGCCGTCACGGCGGCGAGCGCTTCCGCAGGTCGGCCGACCGCGCGGGCGGCGACGAGCGCGGCCTTCTCGCGGGCGATGCCGGCCAGCGAACCGACGCCTTCGAGGTGGACCGGGGCGACGTTCGTGACGATCGCGAGGTCGGGACGGATGACGGCCGCGGATACGCCCAGTTCGCCCGGGACGCTCATGCCGGCCTCGATCACGGCGTAGCGATGCAGCTCCGGCGCGACGCGCAGGAGCATCAGCGGCACGCCGATGAGGTTGTTGAGGTTGGCTTCCGTGACGAAAGCCTCGGCGCCGAGGAGCGCGGCGAGGAGTTCCTTGGTGGAGGTCTTGCCGACGCTGCCGGTCACGCCGATGACGCGACCCGGGAACCGCGCGCGCCAGCGGGCGGCGACGCGACGGAGCGCGACGAGCGGGTCGTCGACGACGAGCTGCGGAAGGTCGTCGGCGACGGGACTTCCGACCAAGGCGCCAGCGGCGCCCTGCGTGCGGGCGGCGGCGAGGAAGTCATGGCCGTCGCGGCGTTCGGTGCGCACGGCCACGAACACGTCGCCGGCGCGGAGCGCGCGCGTGTCCGTTCCGAAGCCCGTGACGGTGGAACGCGGGACGACGGTCCAGCGGCCTTCGGCCCAAGCGGCCAGGTCGGCTGAGGAGAAGGTCGGCATCACGACTGCGCGCCCCTCCGGAGCTCAAGGATCTCGCGGACGACCTGGCGGTCGTCGAAAGGCACCACCGTGTCGGCGAATTCCTGGGTCGTCTCGTGGCCCTTGCCGGCGATGACGACGCAGTCGCCGGACTTCGCGGCGGCGAGGGCGCGGCCGATGGCGTCGCGGCGGTCGGCCACGAATTCGACGGTCGGCAGCGCGCCGAGGCCTTCGCGCATGTCGGCGAAGATCCGGTCGAGGCTTTCCTTGCGCGGATTGTCGGCGGTGGCCCAGGCGAGGTGGGCGAGGTCGGCGACGGCCTTGGTCATCGCGGGGCGCTTGCCGCGGTCGCGGTCGCCGCCGCAGCCGTAGACGCAGAGGACGCGGCCGGGCGTGATGTCGCGGAGCATGCGCAGCGCGTTGCGGAGCGCGTCGTCGGTGTGGGCGTAATCGACGAAGATCGGGAAGGACTGGCCGGCTTCCACCCGTTCCATGCGGCCGGGAACGCCGGGGAAGGAAGCAAGCGCGGACGCGAGCGCAAGCGGATCGCGCCCGAGGGCGGCGGCCATCGCGAGGGCGCAGAGGACGTTCGAGACGTTGTAGTCGCCGGGCAGCGTCGACTTGAAGACGGCGGCACGGCCATCATGGCGGACCGTGAAGACCGCTCCACCGGTATCGAGGGCGAGGTCGGTCGCGCGGACGTCGGCATCGGCGGAAACGCCGAAGGTGATCACCGCGCCGCGGCGACGGCAGGCCTCGGCGAGCACGCGGCCGGCCGGGTCGTCGATGTTGATCACGCAGACGTCCGGGACGGAACCGTTGCGTCCGTCGAAGAGCGCCGTCTTCGCGTCGAGGTAGGAGGCGAGGTCGCCGTGGTAGTCGACGTGGTCGCGGGTCAGGTTGGTGAAGGCCGCGACGCCGAAATGGAAGCCGTGGACGCGATCCTGATGGAGCGCGTGGGAACTGACCTCGAGGCAGGCGCCGGCGCAGCCCGCGTCGGCCATCTGCCGGAAGAAGGCGGCGAGGTCCGCGGATTCCGGCGTGGTCTTATAGGAAGGGATCGAGCGGCGGCCGAGGTGGTAGCGGACCGTCCCGACCAAACCCCATTGCGAACCGTCGGACTGCAGGAGATGGCGGAGGAGCGTCGAGATCGTCGTCTTGCCGTTGGTACCCGTCACGCCGACGAGCCGGAGGGCGGCTTCCGGATGGCCGTAGAAACGGCGGGCGACCTCGGCGAGCGCGCGACGCGGATCGGCGACCTGGGCGGCGGCGACGGCGGGCAGGCCCGCGACCGCTTCGCCCGAGATGATGGCGGCGGCGCCACGGGCGATGGCGTCGTCGAGGAAAGCGTGGCCGTTGGCGCGGAGGCCCGGCAGCGCGAAGAACAGCGAGCCGGGGATGATGCGGCGGCTGTCCGTGACGATCGAGGAGATGCGGACGGAGCCATCGCCGGCGCGACCGAGGACCGCGAGGCCTTGCAGCAGCGAATTGAAGGTCGGGCGCTCCATGGCGGCGGGCATCATCACGGGGTGAGGCGTCATCGGCCGAGGTCGGCGACGTGGCCGCGCGGGACGGTGGAGACCGGAGGGATGTCGAGCCAGCGGATGCATTTCTCCGCGACGTCGCGGAAGATCGGGGCGGAGACCTTGCCGCCGTAGGCGATGCCCTCCCCTTGCGGTTCGTCGATGATCACCGTGATGGCGAGCTTCGGGTCGTTGACCGGGAAGAAGCCGGCGAACGAGGCGACGTGGTGCGAGGAGGAGTAGCGGCCGTTGATGATCTTTTGCGTCGTGCCGGTCTTGCCCGCGACCTCGTAGCCGGGGATGTCGGCGATCGGCGCCGTGCCGCCCTTGCCGCAGACCGCGCGGAGGAGCGTGGCCATCTGCGTGGCCGTGGACGCGGTGATGGCGCGGCCGCGCGAACGCGGGGCGTAGTTCAGGACGGTCGCCTTCGTCTTCGGGTCCTCGACGCGGAGGACGAGCTGCGGCTGCATGAGCAGGCCTTCGGCGGCGACGACCGACATCGCGAAGTGCATCTGCATCGCCGTGACGCTGACCGAGTGGCCCATCGGCACGCGCGAGATCGTCATGCCATCCCAGCGCTTCGGCGGGATGAGCAGGCCCGGGACCTCGGCGCCGGTGATGAGGCCCGTGTTGGCGCCGAACCCGAACGACTTGATGAGGGCGAAGAACTTGTCCTCCCCGAGACGTTCGGCGTACTGCATGCCCACCTGGACCGTGCCGCGGTTGGAGGATTCGCGGACGATCTCGCGGATGTCGACGGCGCCGATCGCGTGCGAGTCGGCGGGCAGCGAGACCATGCGGCCGCGGTAGGGGACGCTCGTGGCGCCGCAGTCGAAGACCGAGTTGGGCGTGATGAGGCGTTCCTCGAGGGCGCCGGAGATCGAGACGATCTTGAAGACCGAACCCGGCTCGTAGACGTCGGACACCGCGCGGTTGCGCTGGCTGTCCATCGGCGCGGCCTTCGCGTCGAAGAAACGGTTGAGGTCGTAGGTCGGCCAGTTGGCGAGGCCGAGGATGCGGCCGGTGCGCGGCTCGCTCACGATGATGATGCCGCTCTTCGGATTGTAGCGGGCGGCCGCGGCGGCGAGGGCGTCCTCGCAGGTCTTCTGGACGAGGCTGTTGATCGTGAGCACGATCGTGCTGCCGTCGACCGCGGCGACCTCGCGGAGGCGGTTGCTGATGATCTCGCGGTGGCGGCCGTCGCGTTCGGATTCGATCCACCCCCTCTGGCCGAGGAGCAGCGGGTTCATGACGCTCTCGATGCCGGCGGCCGGGACGCCTTCCTTGTTCACGTAGCCGAGCACATGGGCGGCGAGCTGGCCCTTGGGATAGTTGCGGCGATACTTCAGGTCGGCGCGGAGCGCCTTGATGCCAAGCGCCTTGATGCGCTTCATCGTGGCCTCGTCGACCTCGCGCGCGAGGATCGCCCAGCGGATCGGCTTCTCCTCGCCGGCGTCGTCGACGCGCGTGGTGGTCTCGAAGGCCAGGCGGACCTTGGAAAAGGGCAGGCCGAGGATGGTCGCGACCTCGCGGGCGCGCTCAGGCTCGCCCTTCGCGAGGGAATCCGGGTCGACGCCGATGTCCCAGACGTCTTCGGACACCGCGAGGAGGTTATCCTGGGCGTCGCGGATCTCGCCGCGGCGGCAAGGGATCTCCTGAAGCACGCGGCGGGCCTGCAAGGCTTCCGCTCGGAGACGAGGGGCGTCGACCCAATGCAGCCAGACCAGCCGTGTGATCACGGCCAGGAAGCAGAGGGAAACGGCCCAAGCCAGCAAACGGTAGCGCGTTCGCCTGGCGTGGGGTAGGCTCATCGAGAGCGCGGTCCTCCCTGCCCACCCCAGGAGAGGGAGGCGATTTCGCGGGCCGTCATCCGGGGGCTCGCGGAAAGCATGGGGGTCGGGGATGCGACCGCCGGGAAATATCGGACCCAGACCACCTGTTCGGGGACCGGAGGCTTCAGCGAGTCGCCGACGCGCTGCTGGAGCTCAAGGGTGTTGAGGTAGATGTCGCGCGCCCGCCGGGCGGACTCGAGCTCCTTCTTAGAGAGGGCGATATCGCGCTCCAGGCGCTGGATCCGGCTGCCGATGGTGTCGGCCTCGACGCGCAGGCGCATGATGTTGATCGTCCCGACGGCGAAGGCGCCGACGGCGGCGAACACGAAGACCCAGGTGAAGAAGCGCGGGCTCATGCGGGGAGGCGGCGCACGGCGCGGAGGCGGGCCGAGCGGCTGCGGGGGTTGCGTGCCTGTTCGGCGTCCGAGGGCTGGACGGCCTTGCGGGTGAGGAGGTCGGCCTGCTTCACGCGGTCGTCCTGGTTGCGGGCGTCGTCGCGGTCGACCGGGCGGCCGGCGACCTCGTTCATGTAACGCTTGACCATCCGGTCCTCGAGGGAGTGGAAGGAGATGACGGCGAGCACGCCGCCGGCGGTGAGCTTGCCGAAAGCGAGCGGGAGGGCGTCGGCCAGGGCGCCGAGCTCGTCGTTGACCGCGATGCGGACGCCTTGGAAGGTGCGGGTGGCCGGGTGG
>RFRI01000560.1 GCA_009924535.1 Verrucomicrobiota bacterium | reverse complement strand
TTTGCACCTTTGCACAGGCCACAGGCCGATTTGCACCTTTGCACATGAGGACAGCACGTGGTGCTGTCCCTGCCCCTGTCAGGAGATCAGCTCCTTGACGACCTTCGCGGGGAGGACGCCGGTGAGCTTCTGGTCGAGCCCCTGGAACTTGTAGGTCAGGCGCTCATGGTTGTAGCCCATGAGGTGCATGATCGTCGCGTGGAAGTCCGAGATGTGCAGCGGGTCCTTCACGATGTTGTAGCTGAAGTCGTCGGTCTCGCCGTAGATGCGGCCGCCCTTGGCGCCGCCGCCGGCCATCCACATCGTGAAGCAGCGGGGGTGGTGGTCGCGGCCGTAGTTGGTCATGCTGAGGCCGCCTTGGCTGTAGATCGTGCGGCCGAACTCGCCGCCCCAGACGATCAGGGTGTCGTCGAACATGCCGCGCTGCTTGAGGTCCTCGATGAGGGCGTGGCAGGCCTGGTCGATGTCTTTGCACTGGCTGGGCATGCGGTTGACCAGGTTGCCGTGGTGGTCCCAGTTGTTCAGGTAGATCTGCGTGAAGCGGACGCCGCGCTCGGCGAGACGACGGGCCATGAGCACGCTGTTGGCGAACGACCCCGACTTCTTGGCCTCTTCGCCGTAGAGCTTGAAGGTGCTTTCGGGTTCCTTGGTGAGGTCGGTCAGTTCGGGCACCGAAGCCTGCATGCGGAAGGCCATCTCATATTGGCGGATGCGCGTGTGGGTCTCGGGGTCGCCGACCGCCTGGTAGTTGAGGCGATTGAGCTGGTTGATGCCGTCGATGGTCTGCTTGCGCATGTCATCGGGGACGCCGGGCGGGTTGTTGATGAACAGGATCGGGTCGCCCTTGCTGCGGAAGGAGACGCCGGCGTGTTCGCTCGGCAGGTAGCCGCTGGACCAGAGGCGCGAGGAGATGGCCTGTTCCTGCTCGCGGTTGGTCGGCGTGGCGATGAGCACCACGAAGTTCGGGAGGTTGTCGTTCTCGGAGCCGAGGCCGTAGGAGGCCCAGGAACCGATGCACGGGCGGCCCGCGACCTGATTGCCGGTCTGCATCGCGCAGATGGCCG
>RFRI01000559.1 GCA_009924535.1 Verrucomicrobiota bacterium | reverse complement strand
GACCATCCTTGGTCGGCCGCGGTCGAGCAGGGATGCTCGACCCTACCAAGAGACCGTAGGCGGGAAGTCGGTGGCTCTTAGCTCGTCTCGAAGACGCCGTATCTCCGTCCGCGAACGGACGTGATGGTAATCACGTCCCTACCTCAGGATGCTGCGAAGCGCGTCGAGGCGAGAGGTGTCGGGCGAGCCGGAAGGGGTCCAGGTCGGGCAGAGCCAGCCGCCTTCGTCGTGTTCGTTCCACGCGTAGACGATGATCGTGTTGGCCGGGCAGACGGTTGGGTTGGCCTTCACGAAGGCGACGGCGCGGCCGAGGTGCGCGGCGATCTCTTCCGGCGAGGAGGTCGCTGGGAAGGTCTTCTGCTGGGCGTAGCCGGGATTCTTTTCCCACGAGACCGGATGATCCTGGCGCGGGCGCTTGTCCCAGCCCGTCGTCACCAGCGGCACATAAGGCGTCTTGGTCGCCAGCGCATTGGCCCAGGCGTGTTGCTCGAACGCGGCGACGTACTTCGCGAAGATCGGTTCGGCGCCAGGGTGGGCGTACGCCGAGACGGCGGCGAAGCCTTCGGTGGCGTGCTTCTGATAATCACGCTGCGGACTCCATCCCATGTAGACGAAATACGGATCGAGGCCGACGGCCCTCGCCGCCGTCCGAAGTTCGTCGAAGCGCTGCTTCACCGTCGCGTTTTCGGTCTTCAGGTCGAAGGCGTAGACCAAGGGGCGTCCGGCGACTTGTTGATAGCCCGGCTCCTTGAATAGTTTAAGCGTGCGGTCGCGTTCCGCGGGCCAGCGGGCGGCCGGGACCGAGAGCGTCTGGTGCAGGATGAGGCAGAAGCCGAGGTCGGCACGATTGGGGCTACGCAGGTAGCGGGTGAGGGCCGAGCTCATCGCATCGGCTTCCGGGTAGGTGAGGAACGCCCAATAATCCAGGCCCGCTTGCTTCGCGTAGGCGATTTCCTGCTCCATGACGCCGTCGGTGGAGGCGTCGATATGCGGGTGGCCGGAGGTGTCGACCTGCGCGAACCACGGCAGGCGGAAGCGATGCTTGTCCGGGCTCAGCGTCTGTTCG
>RFRI01000558.1 GCA_009924535.1 Verrucomicrobiota bacterium | reverse complement strand
CCTACCGACCAGCGTGAGAAGGGCTCCGCCCCTCTCCCTAACGAAGTAAGCCTCGGAAATGACAGGCGGCCGGGGGGCAGGCAAGCCGGAAACCCCTCCCCGAAGAAGTTATTCACAGACCCGAAACGGCTAGTTTTCGGCAAAAATGACGTCGTAGGCCAGACAGGCGGCCAGCAGGAGGGCCACCCTGTCCGGCTGGGCGGCGGACGCAGGGTCGATCTCCAGATGATAATTGTCCGCCGAGGTGAAGAGTTCCTTGGCCAAGCCGGCCCACTTCTTGTCCATGGTGCCGATGACCACGCCGGCCGGATCCTTGAGTTGCCGGGTCCAGCTGAAGACGTCGCCGCTGAACTCGCCGAGGGACCGGCCTTCCGCGTCCTCGACGAGGAGCTTGCCCGACAGCGAGAAAAGCTTGTTGCGCAGGCTGCCGAGTTTCCGGCCGCGCGCATCGGTCACGGCGAGCCGCGACGTGAAGAAGGACCAGCCCTTCTCGAGGCGGAGGGCCACGGTCTGCTGGTCGGCCTCCAGCACGACGATCTCGGTGGGGAGCATCTGCTTCTTCACGAGGAGCCGCAGCCACTTCAAGCGAGGCTTCTCCTGCGCCAGGCCGATCGGCTGGGCCGAGACGGGGTCGAGCAGGTCGTAGGCGTCGGCGAAACGGAGGACGGCCACCTGCTCGCGGACGAAGAAGGCGCGATGCTGCAGAAGCATGCCCCATCCAATCCCGGGCGTCTCCGCGGGCAAGCGTCAAGCGAGGCCATTAGTCCGTTGACTCCCCTGCCCCGCCCGACCGTCATAGCGGGCATGGAAAACGGCCCCGAGGACAGACCCAGCCTGACCGGCGCGGAACGCGGCAAGCTCCGCAGCCTCGCCCAGACCCTCGACCCCAAGGTCTTCGTCGGCAAGGCCGGCGTCAACGCCGGCATCGCCAAGCTGCTCAACGACGCCTTCCGGAACGCCGACCTGGTCAAGGTGCGCTTCACCGCCGAACGCGCGGCCATGGAAGCCCAGGCCCAGGAGCTGGCCAAGCTCACCGAGAGCGAGGTCATCGGCAGCGTCGGCCGCACGGC
>RFRI01000557.1 GCA_009924535.1 Verrucomicrobiota bacterium | reverse complement strand
ACGGCGACGGCCGTGCCGGACTCGGTCTTGGCCGAAGGCGAACTGCCCCACGGCTTGCCGGTCTCGACGATGCTCTTCGCGAAGGCGTAGCTATCGGGCGGATTCCAGCCGGCCGGGTGGCTGTGGCCCATCTTCGTGATCAGCGAGACCATGCGGGGGCCGGGAGCCTTGTGGTAGTTCTCCGCCTGGCATCCGAGGGGGAAATGCGCGTCTTGAGGCCAGGAGAGCCACAGGACGGGCATCTTCACGCGGTCGGCGTAGTTCATGCCGTCCCAGACCTCCTTATAGCCGACGTTGTCGCGGAGCGCCTGGCCCCAGTGGTTCTCGGCGTCGAAGAGATGGCCGCAGCCGTAGGTGGGGATGCCGAAGGCGAAGCGTTCATCGAGACCGATGATCGTGCTCGTGATGACGCCGCCCCAAGAGATGCCCATCACGCCGATCTTCGAGGCGTCGACTTCGGGCAGGGAGCGGAGCAGAGAGTTGGCCAGCATCGTGTCGGCGAGCGCGTGATACATCCACTGCTCCTTGAGCGGGAGTTTCGTGTCCGCGAAGGTACCGTCGCGGGCCGGGCCGGAGAAAGCGTGGCGGGCCCAGGTGGAGCGACCCTTCTCCTGGCTGATGTTCACGTCCGTCTGGCCTTCGACCGCGATGCTGATGGCCGCGAAACCTTGGGCGTTCCATTTCTGCACCCACTCCTTGAAGGCCGTGCCGCCGCCGCCGTGGACAAGTACCATGGCAGGGACCTTGCCTTCGCGTTTCGCCGGAAGCCCGATCCACGCGAAGACGCGGGTGGTCTTTCCGCCGTAGGGTAGCGCATCGTAGAAGATCGCGTGGACCGTACCGTCGGCCTTGAAGCCCTCGGCCTCGTAGGTCTTCGGGGCCTGCGCGCAGGTGTCGACGAGACCCAGTACCACCTTGCGGTCGGCGATGGTTTCGGCGCTGAGCGAAATCGCGAGAAGCAGGTAGAGAAAGGGGCGCATGTTATTTTGCGGCAAGGTCGCGGAGGATGGCGTCGACGGCCGCCTGGGCGATCAGATTGTAGGCGGGAGCGGTCCAATGGAACATGTCGCCACGGGCGA
>RFRI01000556.1 GCA_009924535.1 Verrucomicrobiota bacterium | reverse complement strand
CGGGGCGGAGCCATCAAAAGGCAGGGTCGGGGAAGCTTCACGACGCCGACGAGCATCAGCGGAGCGACCTCCCCTGCCCCACGGGCCATGGCGAGGATGACACCGGTCAGGATACCCGGGGCGGACGCCGGCAGGAGGATGTCGCGGATCGTCTGCCACTTCGAGGCGCCCGTGGCCAGGGAGGCCTCGCGCATCCCGCGCGGGACCGCCGCCAGGGCTTCTTCCGTCGCGACGATGACCACCGGGAGGGTCATCAGGGCGAGCGTGAGGGAGCACCAGAGCAGGCCTCCCGTGCCGAAGACAGGCGTATTGTTGTTATACTTCAGTTGGTCGGCGAAGAACAGCTGGTCGATCGAGCCACCGAGCACGTAGACGAAGAACCCTAGGCCGAAGACGCCGAAGACGATGGAGGGCACGCCGGCGAGGTTGTTGACGCTGATGCGCACGATGCGCAGCACGGGTCCCTGCTGGGCATATTCGCGGAGATAGATCGCGGTGATGACCCCGAAAGGTGTGACCAGCAGGCTCATGAAGACCGTCATGACCAGGGTACCGAAGATCGCGGGCATCAGGCCGCCCTCGGTGTTGGCCTCGCGGGGCTCATCGAAGACGAACTCGCCGAGGCGGGAGAAGAAGAGCTTCACGCGGCCCCAAGTGTCGAGACGATTGGGGAACCAAGCGCGGATGACCTGGGTGAGCGGGACGACGACTTCGCGACCGGAAGCGTCCTTGGACACGAGCGAAGCGACTGCACCGCCCTCGACCACCTTTTTAGCCTCCGCCTGGAGGCTGGCGAAACGTTCTTCTAGTCTCGCGATTTGGCGGCGGCGAACGGCGACCTCTTCGGCCAACTTCAGGTCTTCGGCACGACGCAAGGCCACGCGGGCTTTGTCCATCTCTTCGTTCACGTCGCCGATGCGATGGCGAGTAATCTCAATCAGCTTCTCACGGACCACGGCGGCGGCGGCGACTTCAGCCTGAAAGGCTTTCTCGAAACCGGAATCCGTCGCGGGGATCACCTTCCCGTCGGACTTACGCAGGGACAGCGGACGGACGAAGGCCGGTCCGTTCTCGACGCG
>RFRI01000555.1 GCA_009924535.1 Verrucomicrobiota bacterium | reverse complement strand
TGCCGACGGGTTCGCCGCCTCCGTTCGGGGAGAGAATGTTCCAGAAGAAGGTGTGGTTGGCGTGGCCACCGGCGTTGTTGCGGACGGCGGTGCGGATGGACTCAGGGACCTTGGAGAGGTCGGCGATGAGCGCGTTGACGTCGGCCGGAGCGGCGAAGCCGGTTTCCTTGGCGAGGGCCGCGTTCAGGTTGGTGACGTAAGCGTTGTGGTGCTTGCCGTGGTGGATCTCCATCGTGGCCTGGTCGATGTGCGGCTCGAGGGCGTTGTGGGCGTAGGGCAGGGGGGCGAGGGTGTAGCTCATGGTTTGGGTGGAAGAGGTTTGGGCGGAAAGGGAAGTCGTGCTGAGCGCGGCGGCGGCGAGGGAAACTTTGCCGATGAAGTCGCGTCGATGCATTCGGCCAGAGTATCGGGTAAGGAGTTTGGAGTATAGGACTATCTGCCAACCGATAGGGACTGAGGTTGGGGAAAGTCGGCGGGGGTCAAGCCGGCGTGGACGAATCGCGGCCGCGTTTCATGTTGAAATAGGCCTGCAGGATCTCGCGACAGGGTTCTTCGAGTACGCCGGAGGTGACCGAAACGCGGTGATTGAGCTTCGGGAGGCTGTGGAGTTCGACCGCGCCGCCCATGCAGCCCATCTTCGGGTCGCCCCAGGCGAAGACCACGCGGTTGAGCCGGCTCATGATCGTGGCGCCGGAGCACATCGGGCAGGGCTCCTTGGTGACGTAAAGGTTGCACTCGTTGAGACGCCAGTCGCCGATCTTCTTGGCGGCCTGGGTGATCGCCAGCATCTCGGCGTGCGCGGTCGGGTCGTTGGCGCGTTCGACTTCGTTGTGGGCGGCCGCGATGATCTCGCCGCCGCGTTCGATGATCGCACCGATCGGCACCTCGTCGATGCGCCAAGCGTCGACGGCGAGGTTGAACGCCAGGGCCATGTAGAAGGCGTCGTCCCGGTTCAGCTGGGACGGGCGCATCTTCTCGAACGGGCAAACAAGCCCAGGGCGGGGGGTCGAAGCGTCTCCTTCCATGGCGGGCAGGATTGCCCCTGCGGGGCCCGTGGCAAGAGGGGACGAGGACCTCACT
>RFRI01000554.1 GCA_009924535.1 Verrucomicrobiota bacterium | reverse complement strand
ACCAAGCCCCCCGCATCGCCGCCTTGCCTGCCCCGCTTTCACGCTGACCTTCTCATGCGCCTGTTCTTCCTCCTCACGCTCACCAACCTTTCGCTGGTCGCCGCACCGACGAAACCCAACGTGGTGTTCATCCTGATCGACGACTTCGGCTACGAATGCGTCAGCGCCAACGGCGGCGAGAGCTACCGCACCCCGGCGATGGATAAGCTCGCCGCCAACGGCGTCCGCCTCGACCAGGTCCACGCCCAGCCGCTGTGCACGCCGACGCGGGCGGCGCTGATGACAGGCATCATCAACAAACGTAATTATACGCATTTCGGCCACCTCGATCCGAAACAGCAGACCTTCGGCAACTTCTTCAAGGCGGCCGGCTACGCGACCTGCATCGTGGGCAAATGGCAGCTCGCCAACGGCTTCGAGGGTCCCGGCCATTTCGGCTTCGAGGAGAACTGCCTTTGGCAGCTCGTCCGCCGTCCTGGTCGCTATCGCAACCCAGGCCTGGAGATCAACGGCAAGGAGGTCGATTTCAAGCAGAACGAATATGGCCCTGACCTCATCAACGACTACGCCCTCGACTTCATCACGCGCAAGAAGGACCAGCCGTTCTTCCTTTATTACCCGATGATGCTGACGCATTCGCCCTACGACGCCACGCCGGACAGCCCCGACTATCTCACCGCGAAATCGGTCGAAGGGACGAAGGAAGCCCGCCACTTCCCCGACATGGTGGCCTACACGGACAAGCTCATCGGCAAGCTGATCGCCAAGCTCGAGGAACTGAAGCTCCGCGAGAACACGCTCGTCGTCATCATGGGCGACAACGGCACGGGCAACGGGACACCCTCGCGTTTCAAAGGGCGTGATGTCACGGGCGGCAAGGGCTCCAGCCTCGTCTGGGGCACGCACGTCCCCGGCATCGCCAGCTGGCCTGGTCAGCTGGCCTCCGGAAAAGTCTGCGCGGACATGATCGAAGCCGCCGACATGCTTCCGACGATCTGCGAGGCCGCCCAAGTATCCGTCCCGCCCGACATCAAGCTCGACGGGCGCAGTTTCCTCCCCCAGCTCCGCGGCGAGAAGGGC
>RFRI01000553.1 GCA_009924535.1 Verrucomicrobiota bacterium | reverse complement strand
CGGCAATTGACCGTTCCTGAGGCGAAAGGTGGCTCTTGCCTGAGGCCATCGATGAGTAATAATACTCATACCACCGAAGAAGTGGTTCGGCATGAAACACAGCAAACGTAGCCCCGGTTTCAGCCTCATCCTGTCCCTGACGGTGATGGCGGGAATCGTCATGCTGCTGGTCACGGTTTCCGCCTTCATCACGGTCGAGTCTCGCGCCGTCATGAACCAGCAGCTCGCGACGCGCGCCAAGCTGAACTCGATCGTCGCGATGCGCCTCGCCCTCGCGCACCTCCAGCAGGAAGCCGGCCCTGACCGACGCTCCACCGCGCGCGCCGACATCACCCAGCCAGCCGCCACCGCCAGCACGGTCCGCAATCCCATGTGGACGGGCATCTGGCGCACCGACCTGCCCGACCTCCCGCCCTCCTGGATTGTTTCCGGCCGCGGCGATCAACCCGCCGGCACGCAGTCGCTTTCGCTTTACCAGACCAGTTCGACGCCCGACTACCCTGCCGGCTACTGGGCTCCTTGGCAGACCGGCTACAATCCCGATGCCACGTCGATGGTGAACCTCGTCGGGACGGGCAGCGCCGCCGCGGCCGAAGGCAGCCGTCCCAGCGGACTCGTGGCCCTCCCCAAGGTCGCGCTCCCGGATGACCGGATCAAAGGCAACTACGCCTATTGGGTCGGCGACGAAGGCATCAAGGCCCGCATCAACCTGCGCGACGTGCGCACGGTGAGCGACACCAGCAATGCGGACCAGATGATCTCGCTGCGCAGCCCGCTCACGCCAGGCTATTCGCTCATCGACGGACTGAGTGCGCTGACGAGCCCCACGCAACTCACCAGCCTCGATTCAGCCCGCCAATTACCCCTGCTCAGCGGCTACGCGAAGACGACCGGAGCAAGCACCACACCCAACGTCCGCCTGCTCTTCCACGACTTAAGCGCGACTTCCGCCGGAGTGCTGGCCGACTCACTCAACGGCGGCCTGAAGCGCGATCTTTCCGTCGCCTTCGAACTCAGCGACGCGCAATTCGCTGCCACCGAATTCGGACAGGGCGTCGCCGGTGCCGCCGCTACGACGACC
>RFRI01000552.1 GCA_009924535.1 Verrucomicrobiota bacterium | reverse complement strand
TCGCCGACAAGTGCCTCGCCGCCGCCCGCTCGCAGTCTAATTCCCTCACGCACGGCGAGAAGATCCGCAAAGCGCTCGATGCCAAAGTCTGCGTGATCCTGGTCCCGAAGATCGAGGATGCCGCCGAAGCCGCCAACCTGGTCGCCCCGGAACACCTCGAGCTGATGGTCGCGAAGGGTAAGCTCAAGAAGCTCTCCGCCCAGATCACCACGGCCGGCGCGATCCTGATCGGCAACCATACGCCCACGGTCCTCGGCGACTTCACCGCCGGTCCGAGCCACACGCTCCCCACCGGCGGCACGGGCCGCTTCTTCAGCGGCCTGCGCGTCGCCGACTTCCTCCGCCGCACGAGCCTGGTGCAGTACGACCCGGCTTCGCTCAAGAAGGCCGCCGGCGTGGTCGACGCGTTCGCCCGCATGGAGCGTCTCGACGCCCACGGACGCTCGCTGAAGATCCGCCTCTGAACCGCGCTCAGTCGCGCAGCGTCCGCATCACTTCCGCGTGCAGCTTCGGCGCCGCGGCGATGATGTTGCCGGCCTTGACGGGGTCGCCGCCTTCCCAGGACGTCACGACGGCGCCGGCGCCACGCAGCACGGGCAGCACGGGCACGAGGTCCCACGGATTCATGATAGGATCGGCGACGACGTGCGCGCGGCCGGCCGCCACGAGGAGGTGACCGTAGCCGTCGCCCCAGGTGCGCACATGGGCGACGCTGTCGGCGAGGCGGTTCCAGCGGACGTCGCGATGCAGGCGGCGGACGTTATCGAGGTCGGTCGAGACGATGACGGCATCCTTCATCGCGGCCTCGGCCACGCGCACGGGGCGGCCGTTGAGTTCGCACGTGCGGTTGTCGCCGATGATGCGCTCGCACAGGATCGGCTGGTCGATGACGCCGAGCACGGGCTTACCTTCGTAGCGCAGGCCGATGAGGGTGACGTAGAGCGGGACGCGGGAAAGGAACGACTTGGTGCCGTCGATGGGATCGAGCACCCAGCAATACTCGGCGTCGACGTTCTCGGGGCCGAACTCCTCGCCAAGGATGCCGTGATCCGGATAGGCCGCCTTGATGGCCGCACGCATC
>RFRI01000551.1 GCA_009924535.1 Verrucomicrobiota bacterium | reverse complement strand
TCGGCGGCCAGGGTCATGGGACTTACCGTAAAACGCGACTCCGGCGCGGGCACAGGAGCGGGCTTTATGTCGGAAGTTTCCATCGGGTTACGGTCTGGTGTCTTGGGCTCTAATAAAGGGGAAGGCGGGGAGACCCCGCCTTGGGAGGACCCGAGACCGTACCGTCGCACTTTTCAGACCGGCCCCGAAGGGCGTGGTGGCGACGGTACGATTTCGAGACCAAGCTTATTCGGCGCTGTAGTACTTGAGGGCGGCACGTCCTTCGACGGCGACGTCAGCCGGCAGAGGATAATAACCATCCTTGATCGTGATTTCCTGGCCCTGCTTGGAGAGGATGAAGGTGATGAACTCGCTGGTCAGCTTGTCCATATCCTTGGAGGGAGCCTTGTTCACGTAGACGTAGAGGTAACGAGCCAGCGGGTAGGCACCATTGAGGCAGTTCTCGTAGTTCGGCTCGATGAAGGCCGAGCCTTCCTTGTCGGAGAGCGGGAGGGCGCGGACGCCGGAGGTCTTGTAGCCGATGCCGGAATAGCCGATCGCGCCGAGGTCGGCGGCGACGCCCTGGACGACGGAGGAGGAACCGGGCTGCTCCTTGACGCTGCCCTTGTAGTCGCCGTTCTTCAGCGCGTTATCCTTGAAGAAGCCGTAGGTGCCCGAGGCCGAGTTGCGACCGAAGGCGGAGATGGTCTTGCCGGCGAGGCTGCCGGTCGCGCCCACCTGGCCCCAGGTGGCGATGTCCTGACCGCCGCGCTTGCGGGTCGAGGAGAAGATCCCGTCGACCTGCGCGAGGGAGAGACCCTTCACCTCGTTGTCCTTGTGGACGAAGACGGCGAGGGCGTCGATGGCGACCGGGATCTTGGTCGGCTTGTGGCCGAACTTGCCGGCGAAGGAGGCGACCTCGGAGGACTTCATCTCGCGGCTCATCGGGCCGACCTGCGCGGCGCCGGAAGTGAGGGCGGGCGGAGCGGTGCCGGAACCTTTGCCTTCGACCTGGACGTTGACGTTGGGATACTTGCCCTTGAAGCCCTCGGCCCAGAAGGTCATGAGGTTGTTGAGGGTGTCGGAACCGACCGAGTTGAGGTT
>RFRI01000056.1 GCA_009924535.1 Verrucomicrobiota bacterium | reverse complement strand
GGTGGCGCGGCGCTGGATGAACGGTTCGGCGATGCGGTCCATCGGGATGGCCGTCATCACGCGGCATTCCAGGCCGGCCTTCTCGAGGCGGTCCATGAGGGCGAGTCCGTTGATGACCGTGGCGAGCATGCCCATGTTGTCGCCCGTGGTGCGGTCGGTGCCGTTGGCGCGCGCGCCGGCGAGGCCGCGGAAGATGTTGCCGCCGCCGACGACGACCGCGACCTGGGTGCCGACCTTCTGGATCGAGCGGAGCTCTTCGGCGAGGCGGTCGAGCACGGCGCTGTCGATGGAGGCGCCGGTGGTGTCATTGCGCAGGGCTTCTCCGCTGATCTTCAGCACGATACGACGGTACTTCGGCTTCTGGGAGGTGGAGGCGGGCATACAGGGGAAATGAGCCCTATAAACCCCAGCGTCAACCCCGCCTTGGTCTCGCTTGACTCCGACCCGCGACTCGCTGTTCAGTCGGGGTGCGCAGACCCGTGGTGTAACGGTAGCACAAGTGATTTTGGTTCACTTTGTCGGGGTTCGAATCCCTGCGGGTCTACGCTCCCTCCGGGCGGGACGTCTGCCCAAAAAAAATGAACCCCGGCAAGCCGGGGTTCGATGCGTCGCCTGGAGGGGCGGGCTTAGGCGCGACCGAGGTACTCCTTGTTCTCGGTGCTGACCTTGATCTTCTCGCCCTGCTTGATGAAGAGCGGGACGTTGACCTGGAGGCCGTTTTCGCAGGTGACCGTCTTCTGGACGTTGCCGGCGGTGTCGCCCTTGACGGCGGGCGGGGCTTCGAGGACTTCGACGATGACGGAAGGGGGGAGGTCGACGGTGACCGGCTTCTCCTCGACGAAGAGGACCATGTAGGAGGTGCCCGAGATCAGGAACTCCTTGGAATCGGCGAGGGAAGCGGCCGAGATGTAGTATTCTTCGTTGGTGTTGGTGTCGACGAAGACGTAGCTGCCGTCGGCCTCATAGGACATCTCGAGGGACTTCGTGCTGTTGTCGAAGACGTCGAAGCTGACTCCGATGCCGCAGCGGACCGGGATCTTGGCGCCGGTCTTGATGGAGCGGAGTTCCATCTGGACGTAGGAAGCGTTGTTCGGGGGGGTGCGGACGAGGCACTCGAGAACGATGCAGAGCTCACCATTGTAGCTCATGATGTTCTTCTTCTTGATACGGTTGACGGGTAGGGAGGCCATGGGAGTAAGGGCGGACACAAGCGGACGCCTTCGGTACGGTCAAGCCGGACTTGCCCGAAACCGGGTGGGTTGGGCTTGACCCCTTTGAAACAGGGGTCGGCCGGGGGTGGTCGCCTTATTCGAGCGTGAACAGGACCCCGCCGATCTGGGTGATCTTGATCTTGGCGGCGCTGGTGCCCGAGGCCGCGGCGGAAGCGGCGGCGCCGTTCGAACCTTCGACCGAGGCGCCGTCGACGGCTTCCACTTCGAAGCCGGTATAAAGGGTGATCATCTTCGAGTAGAGCTGCTGGAGTTCGGCCTTGGTCGTGACGACCATCTCGACGGTCTTGGCGTGGGTGGTGGTCGGGTAGGTCTTCACGACCAGGTCGCCGGTGCTGTTGCTGACGACGTTGTTGACCTTGGTCTCGAGGGCCGCGAGCGGTCCGGGGATCGGCAGTTTGGTGGCTTCGCTGGGGTCGAGACCGCGGTTCTGCGAGTTGGCGGAGCTGGCGCGGTTGGCGCGGTTGGCGACGTCGGCCGTGCCCGGGGGGCGGGCGTTATAGATGCGGAGCTGCTGGTTGGAGTCCTTCATGTCGACGACGACCTCGGCGACGATGAAGGAGCCGGTCGTGTATTCCTGGAAGGAAATGGAGAGGATCGAGTCCGCGCGGCCGTAGAAGGCCATGTCGGTGTTGTTCACCTTGATGCCGAAGATGCCTTGGTTGCGGATGGCCTTCTTGGTCATCTGGAAGGCGTCGGCGGTCGGGGCGAGGGCGGCGGTCGCGAGCAGGGCGGCGGCGAGGGCTTGGGCGTTCATGGCGTTAATCCTTTACCCGTGGGGGTGCCGAAGCAAGATTACAACCGATGCTGAGCTGCCAGAACCTCACCGTGCAGGCGGGTGCCAACGGCCCGATCATCCTCGACGGAGCCAATGCGCGCTTCCTGCCCCGAGGTCTTAACGCCGTCATCGGGCCCTCCGGCTGCGGTAAGACGACCTTGATGAAGGCGATCCTCGGCATCTTGCCCTCGACCGGCGAGGCATCCCTGGCGGGCCAGCGGATCACCTGCACGGAGGACTTGGTCGGGAAGGTCGGTTTCGCGCCCCAGTTCACGGCCGCCCAAGCTCAGCTCAGCGTCGCCGAATCCTTGGAGTACGCGCTGCAGCTGGCGGTGCCGGACGCCGCCGAACGTGCCCGCCGCCTCGAGTCCGTCCTGGGCGTCACCGGGATGTCCCCGCATCGCGACAAGCGCGTCTCGGCCCTTTCGGGCGGCCAGCTGCGCCGTCTTTCGCTCGGCCTCGAGCTCACCCTCGATCCGCCTTGCATGGTCTGCGACGAAGTCACGTCCGGCCTCGATCCGCAATCCGAGGACCAGATTCTCGCGTTGCTGCGCAACCTCGCCGAGACGAGCCATAAGAGCTTCGTCTGCATCATCCATAATCTCGGCAAGCTGAACCAATTCGACTGGGTCACGGTCGTCTACCAAGGCGACGTGGTCTTCCAGGGCTCGCCCGACGAACTGCTCGGCTACTTCGGCATCCCTGACGGCCTGCGTCTTTATGAGGTATTGAACGCCTCGGACCTCGCCACGTGGCGCGACCGCTGGGCCATCCATCAGGCCGAGCACCAGGACTCCTACGAGGTCGCCGTCGCCAAGGTCGGCGCACCGGTCGAGGTGGAGCCGTTGCCCGACCCTTCGATTCCCGATGGCCTCTCGCAGTTCACGACGTTGCTCTCCCGCCGTCTCAAGCTCTTTTTCCGTGACACCGGCTATCTCGGGCTGACGCTCGCGATCACGTTCGGGTTCCCGTTGCTCGTCATCATCTTCAACCTCGATGGCGTCTGGGACGTGCTGAAGATCCCGATGGACCGCAACACGGCTTCCATGGCGGAAGTGCAGCAGGCGCTGAAGGTGCAGATGTCGAACGCCCAGCTCGCCGGTCTCGCCGCCGGCTTGGTGATGTTCCAGGTCATCCTGCTCACGCTCATGGGCGCCAACAACGGCGGCCGCGAGATCTCCGCCGAGCGCATCCTTTACGAGAAGGAGCGCATGACCGGCCTGCGTCCGTGGGCTTACGCCTTCTCCAAGATCGTCTTCGTCTCGCTCGTGGCGATCTTCCAAGGGGTCTGGATGTGCCTTTTCGTGAAGCTCATCTGCAGGTTTCCCGGGCCATGGGCGGAGCAGCTCACCATCCTTGCGGCCAGCTGCGTCTCGATGTCCGTCGTCTGCCTCGGCTTCTCGGCCATGCTGACCTCGCCGGAGAAGTCCTCGTTGTTGTCCATCTACCTCGTCGGCTTCCAGCTGCCGCTCTCCGGGGTGGTGCTCGCCTTGCCGGCCGCGCTGACGTGGGTCTGCCGGCCTTTCATCAATTCTTACTGGGGTTGGTCCGGCTATATGCATTCCATGATGGGGCAGCCGCTCTACGACGCCTATACCGCGAGCATGCCTGATCAGACCGCCTTCGTGGCCAGCCCGACCTTTGGGTTGGTCGTGCTGCTCATCCAGGGCTTGGTGGGCTTCTGTCTCGTCATTTTCGGCTGTCAGCAGAAGCGCTGGAACTGAGGGCCTGGGCGGATCGCCCTAGGCCTAGGCGGACCGCGATTCTTCTTATAAGGGAAATCGCTGGAACAAATCCGAAAGAGGGGGTAGGCTTTGGGAAAGGTCAGCCCCGCCCATTTTCATGTCCAAGATCAACCCCCTCTTCTTCGCCCTCGGTATTCCGGTCGTCGTGATCGTCATCCTCGTCGCGATCGTCGCCCCGCGCCTGGGCGGCGGCGGCAAGTTCGCCGACCTCACGCCTTTTTCGGTCGAGGCCTACCGCAAGGATTGGGCCACGCTCCAGGGTAACTCCTACCGCCTCGACTGCCAGGTCGAACAGCAGCTCGCGTTCGTCGAAGGCCGCGGCCGCGTGCTCGCCGTCAAGCCCATCGAGAAGGACCCGACGCGCCCCGCCGGTCGCATCCCGGTCTTCGTGCCCGCCGGCTCCGCCGATTCCTTCGAGGTCGGCCAGCGTTTCAAGTGCAAGCTGCGCGTCACCCGCGACCTCCTGGTCGTGGAAGCCCTCGAACGCTTCTGAACCTTTCCGCCATGCGTCATACTTTCCTCAGTTGCTTCGGTTGGTGTGCGATGGCCGTGCTCGGCTTCGCCCAGGCGCCCCCGCCCGGCGCGACCGTCAACTCCAGCGGCACCGCCGGCGACTACAAGAGCTCGACGGCCGAAGGCGGCGCCGACCGTATCTTCAACGTCAACAGCGACTCCGTGGACATGGAGAACGGCACGATGCAGTGGAAGGGCACGACGATGAACCTGGGCAACTCCCGCGCCGTCCGCGCCCGTTTCGAGCGCTATCTGGCCGCGCCGACGGACAACGGCGACATCAAGCGCTACGTCGCGATCCTCGACCAGGTCCAGCTGCTGCTCTCGCCCCAGGTGCTCACCCAGGACAACTATTACCGCAACCAGCAGGAAGCCTTCAACCTGCTCTTCAAGGCCGCCGAGTTCGACATCGACGGCAACAGCTCGCTGACCATCGCCTCGCAGGTCCAGAAGATCTGGGTGATGAAGCAGGAATTCCGGCAGATCGAGGTCACCAAGACCCAGCTGGAGACCCTCCGCAAGGTCCAGGAAGGCATCATCATCAATCGCGCGGACAACATCGAGGAGGCCAATGACGCCCGTTCCTCGCAGGCCACCAAGGCCAAGCCGCTCGGCAAGTCTTCTTCCGGCACGACCGAGCTCGCCTACAAGGTCAAGGACGAGGCCCGCACGCAGGCCGAGATCCTCGCCAAGAACGCGGAGATGGCCGCGCTCGGGCTCAAGGCGAAGATCGAGTTCCAGTCCCAGATGGTCTCCTTCCTGATGGCCCGCCGCTACCGTCACTCGCTGATCACGAGCGCCTTCTATCGCGTGCTTTTCAAAGGAAACAGCCAGAACATCGTCGTCGGCGCCAAGGAGGTGAAGGAATTCTTCCCGATCTCCGACTTCGTGCCGACCCTCGAGTCCTTCGACATGCTTTCCCGCGAGGCCATCAAGGATACCAGCAAGGGCATGCAGACCGTCGACGACCTGGTGAAGCAGGGCGAGCTCTACGGCGCCTTCGAGCGCCTGCAGGAGACCTTCTTCCTCGGCGAGTTCGAGCCCGTCGTCATGACCTATCCGCAGGAGAAGAAGCGCGAGATGCTCGCCCTCTGGAAGGATCTCCGCGAGCTGCAGCGTCTCGGCGACGAACATGACCTCGGCAGCGTCGAGGGCTACGTGAACAAGGTGCGCGGACGCGCCCGCGACTTCCCGGGCGCCCCGATCCTCTCGAAGGTCACCAACGCCATGAACGCCTCGAACATGTCGCTGCTCTCCGCCAAGGCCGCCGCGCTGGCGGGCGACAACGCCAAGGCCGAAGCCTCCCTCGAGCGCGCCGCCAAGATCTGGCCGCAGAATCCCGGCGTGAAGGATTTCGCCAACCAGGTCGTGAGCCGTCAGGATACCCTCGCGCAGAAGGTGCCCGAATTCGATCGTCTCCTGACCGAGTCCAAGTGGCGCGACATCTACAACAAGAAGCTGGAATACGCCCTGGCCCTGGCCCAGGACAAGGAGCGCTCCGAGAAGCTCCGCAAGGTCGTCAATCGCGTCGGCGAACTCGACGCCAATATCCAGAAGGCTTCCGTGCTGGCCTCGCAGAACAACCCTTACCTCGCCTGGGACGTCATCGTCGAGGCCTACAAGACCGAGTCCGATGACCTCGTGCTCGCCAAGACGCGCTCCGACATCGCCCCGCTCGTCGCCAACTACGCCCAGCTGATCGGCCATGCCGAGAAGCTCGAGAAGGACGGCGCCGAGGCCGCCGCGCTCACCGCTTGGCTCTCCGCCCAAGACCTGAACCCCGCTTCGCCCGCCTGCGGGGCCGCGGTCAAGCGACTCGCCAAGTCGGTCGCCGAGAGCGCCGTGATCCGTTCGACGGGCTCCGTGCCGGCTCCGCCCCCCGCCGGCGACGACGTCCCGGTGCCGCCGAAGAAGTAGGCCTTACCAAAGGCTGACCGGATTATCCTCCAGAGGGTCGACCACCGTGATGCGGAGGTCGGTCTTCCGGTCGCGCACCTCGTTCATCAGGGCGTCGACGATGACGGTGCGGTTGCACTCCTTGCTCAGGTGGCCGAGGTAGAGCTCCGTCGTCTGCCATTCGCGCAGGCCGAGGAGGAGGTCTTTCGTCTGGACGTTGGAGAGGTGGCCGAAGTTGCCGCGGATGCGCTGCTTGAGCGAGGCCGGGCGTTTGGAGAGGTCGAGCATCTCGTCGTCGTAGTTCGCCTCGAGCACGAGGATGTCGGCCAGCGCGACGTGGTGCTTCACGACCGAGGTGGCGTGGCCGAGATCGGTCAGCCAGGTCAGGCGCCGGGCGGGGCGCGCGTCTTCGGCGGGCAGGTCGAAGGCGAAGCCGACCGGATCGGCGGCGTCGTGCGGGATGGGGATGGAGGTGACCTGTAGTCCGCGGAATTCGAAGGTCGTACCGGTCTCGAACAGTTGCCAGTCAGGCTGCGACTTGAGCGAATCCTTGATGCGGCGGGCCGTCTCGCGGTTGGCGAAGACCTTCAGCGACGGGTTCTGACGGAGCAGGGCGGGGAGCCCGATGCAATGGTCGGAGTGCTCGTGGGTGATGAAGACCGCGTCGAGGGCGCGCGCCTCGATGCCGAGCTTCTGCAACGAAGCCTCCAGGCGGGGGCCTTGGAAGCCTGCGTCCAGCATCACGCGCGTGCCGCCCGCTTCCAGCAGGGAGCAGTTGCCGGAGCTGCTCGTGCCGAGGATGTGGAAGGCGAAGGCCATGCGGGAGGCGATGCAACCCCGTCACGGTGTCGCCTTCAAGCCGCCATTCGCCCTTTTCCGCTTGAGGGCGAGGGCGACCGGAGGGAAGGTAGGTCATCCCGTCATGCCTTCCCTTCCTCGCGTCATCAGCATCATCATGGGGGGCGGTCGTGGCTCCCGTCTCTACCCCCTGACCAAGGACCGCTGCAAGCCGGCCGTGCCGCTGGCCAGCAACTACCGCTTGGTCGACATCCCGATCAGCAACTGCCTCAACTCCGGCTTCAACCAGATCTTCGTCCTGACGCAGTTCAACACCGCTTCGCTCCATAAGCACATCCAGCAGACGTATAAGTTCGACGGTTTCGGCCGCGGCTTCGTCGACATCCTCGCCGCCGAGCAGACGGGCGACAAGGAGACCTGGTACCAGGGTACGGCCGACGCCGTCCGCCAGAATCTTCACCACTACAACCTCAAGGACGAGGACCTGGTGCTCATCCTTTCGGGCGACCAGCTCTACCGTCTCGATTTCGACGAGCTGGCCCGCCAGCACATGGAGAACGCCGCCGACGTGACCATCGCCGCGAAGGCGATGCCGTCCGACCAGGTGAGCGCCCTCGGCGT
>RFRI01000550.1 GCA_009924535.1 Verrucomicrobiota bacterium | reverse complement strand
CTCGCGGGCATGTTCGCCCAGCTCATCTTCCTGTACAATGCGCACCGCCTCCGCCGGCTCTGGTGGTGGCTAGGCGGGCTGCTCGTCGGCTACTATCTGGTGATGGCCACCTGCTCCGCGCCAGGCTTCGCCCGCGGCGACCTCACGGTCGAGGGTAATTTCGCGAGCTACGTCGACCGGCTACTCGTCCCGGGCAAACTGCATCGCGGCATCCACGACCCCGAAGGCCTCTTCTCCACCATCCCGGCCATCGCGACCGCCCTGCTCGGCATCTTCGCCGGCCTCTGGCTGCAGAAGCCGAACGAGGAGGTCGCCCCCTGGCGCAAGGCCCGGCGCCTCGCCCTCGGCGGCCTGCTCTGCCTGGCCGTCGGCGGGATGTGGGACTACGCCTTCCCCATCAACAAGAACCTCTGGACCAGTTCCTTCGTCCTCTGGGCCGGGGGCTGGAGTTTCCTCCTGCTCGCGACCTTCTACGCGCTGGTGGACGTGCTGGGCTGGCGCCGCTTCGGCTTCGCCTTCGCGGTCATCGGCATGAATTCGGTGCTGATCTACCTGGCCGGCAAGTTCATCAACTTCGCCTTCACCGCGAACGCCGTCCTGATCGGCGTCGCGAAGGCCCTGCCCGCGGGCCAGGAACTGATCCTCGCCCTCGGCTTCATCGCCGTCGAGTGGCTCTTCCTCTGGTTCCTCCAGAAGCACAAGGTGTTCCTGAAGGTCTGAAGGTCGGACGAGCGTAGGAGAGGTGGACAGCCCGTTGGTCCGCACGGACCGCTTCGGCGACGCCGCGGCCCGGGATAGGTTGAATAACATCTCTCTGATGGCACCTATGACACCTCAAAATTAAGATGCCTGATAAACCACCTGCTTAAGGAATGGATAAAGGCGCAGTGAATTTCAGCATTCATGATCGCAAAACTTGCGGACAGTTTGCGGACAAGATATTGCCTAACTCTGCTAATCCTGCCTAAGTCTGCTAACGATTCAGGCCCGATTACCCCGTTAGAAGGGATAAATAGGCCTCAACGTGGCGGAGAGGATGGGAGGCGAAGAGGTGGCATTAGTGTGTTTTCCTTAGTGTTTATGCGG
>RFRI01000549.1 GCA_009924535.1 Verrucomicrobiota bacterium | reverse complement strand
CGCCGCCAAAGGCGAAGCGGTGACGATGCGACTCCCGACATCTCCCGAGAAGATCTCCATCGACCTGCCCGTCCGCCGTTACGACCTGCCCCCGGTCGGCGCCTTCGAGGATCCGCTCGTCGCCGCGGCCAACGGTCGTTTGCTCGAATTCCAGATTCCCAAGGACGCCCGCGCCGGGGAACACCGTGGAACGCTCCAGGTCGCCGGCCAGGAATACGCCTTCACGGTCCACGTCTGGAACTTCACCCTGCCGGACCGTCTGTCGTTCGTCGCGCAGATGAACGGTTACGGGATGAGCGACATGTCGCGCGATTGGTTCCGCCTGGCCCACGAACATCGCCTCACGCTCAACATGCTGCCCTACGGCTGGACCGGACGCGTGACCGCGGCCCCGAAACTCCGCCCGGACGGATCCTTTGATTGGCAAGACTGGGACAAGCTCCTCGGCCCGCTCCTCGACGGCTCGGCCTTCGCCGACCTCCCGCGCGGACCCGTCCCGACCGAGGCGCTCTACCTGCCGCTCAACGAGAACTGGCCGATGGCCCATGAGCGGCACTTCAAAGGGGGCTACTGGATCGAGCACGCCTACGACGACGCCTACTGGCAGGAATTCCGCGCGGCGGCCGGAAGCTTCGCGCGTCACTTCGCCGAGAAGGGCTGGCATGAGACCACGTTCGAGTTCTACCTGAACAACAAGGTCTACTTCAAGAACGGCAAGAACGGGAAGCCCGGCAACTGGAAGGCCTGCTCCGCGCCGTGGATCTTCGACGAACCGCAGCACACCCAAGACTTCTGGGCGATCCGCCGGTTCGGCCTCGAGTACTGGGAGGCGGTGAAGGCCTCCGCGGACGTCCGCATGGCTTTCCGCCTCGATGTCTCCCGTCCCGAATGGCAACGCGATCTGCTCGACGGCGTCAGCAGCGTCGACGTGGTCTCCGGCACGCTCAGGGACTACCCGCGCCGCGTGGTCGGCCGTAATCGTCGCGACGGTAAGCAGACCTACATGTACGGTACGGTGAGCAAGCTCGGCCAGCCGCTCGCGATCAACGCCGCCTGGTGCGCGGAGACCTGGGCGCTCGGCGCGGATGGCGTCGTA
>RFRI01000548.1 GCA_009924535.1 Verrucomicrobiota bacterium | reverse complement strand
ATCCATGAGCACCAACCCAGCCCGCCGCAACGCCATCGAGGCGATTGCTTCTCAGCCTCGCCTTCAGGGCAGCTTCGACTTCCGCAACGAGAAGATCGATCTGATCTACGGCCAGAATGTATTCTCCCTCGATAAGATGGAGAAGCGCCTTCCGAAGGACGTCTTCAAGTCCCTCAAGGCCAGCATCGAAGCCGGCATCAAGCTGGACGCCGCCGCCGCCGACGTCGTCGCCGCCGCCATCAAGGATTGGGCTCTCGAGCGTGGTGCGACGCACTACGCCCACGTGTTCTATCCGCTCACCGGCTTCACCGCCGAAAAGCACGACACCTTCTTCGAGCCCAACGGCAACGGCACCCTCGCCCAGTTCTCCGGCAAGGCGCTGATCCAGGCCGAGCCCGACGCCTCCTCCTTCCCGAACGGCGGCCTCCGCTCCACCTTCGAAGCCCGCGGTTACACCGCCTGGGACGTCACCTCCCCGGCCTACATCTTCGACACCGAGAACGGTTCCACGCTCTGCATCCCGACCGCCTTCGTGTCGTGGAAGGGCGAGGCGCTCGACAAGAAGACCCCGCTCCTCCGCTCGATGGCCGCGGTCAACAAGGCCGCTTCCCGCGTCCTCGCGCTCTTCGGCAAGAAGCACGGCTACATCTCCGCTTCGTGCGGTCCCGAGCAGGAGTACTTCCTGATCGACGCCCGTCTCTTCCACCTCCGTCCCGACCTCTACACCTGCGGCCGTTCCCTCTTCGGCGCCAAGCCGGCCAAGGGCCAGGAGTTCGAAGACCAGTACTTCGGCACCATCCCTGATCGCGTGCTCGCCTGCATGATGGAAACCGAGCGCGAGTGCTTCAAGCTCGGTATCCCGATCAAGACCCGCCACAACGAAGTCGCTCCGGCCCAGTACGAAGTGGCTCCGATCTACGAATCCGCCAACGTCGCCCACGACCATCAGATGCTCACGATGACGCTGCTCCGCCGCGTCGCCACCAAGCATGGTTTCGTCTGCCTCCTCGCCGAGAAGCCCTTCGCGGGCGTCAACGGCTCCGGCAAGCACGTCAACTGGTCCATCGGCGGCGCCGGCGTCGGCAACCTCCTCGAGCCCGGCCA
>RFRI01000547.1 GCA_009924535.1 Verrucomicrobiota bacterium | reverse complement strand
CCATCGAGATGAACGACTCGCCGGTGAAGCAGAAGATCCGCCAGATCGTCGACGGCTACCACCGCCGCTTCGACGAGCTCGAGCAGGAGCGCACCCGCAAGGTCGAGGCCATCGAACAGGGCATCGACGAGGGCGGCGCCATCAAGAACGTCAAGGTCTACATCGCCACCAAGCGCAAGATCCAGGTCGGCGACAAGATGGCCGGCCGTCACGGCAACAAGGGCGTCGTCGCCCGCATCGTCCCGGTCGAGGACATGCCCTACCTCGCCGACGGCACCCCCGTCGACATCTGCCTCAATCCGCTCGGCGTTCCTTCCCGCATGAACGTCGGCCAGGTCCTCGAGACGCACCTCGGCTGGGCTTGCTCCAAGCTCGGCCTGAAGATGGCCACCCCCATCTTCGACGGCATCCCCGAGAAGCAGATCCGCGAATACCTCAAGCAGGCCGGCCTGCCCGAGACCGGCAAGGCCATGCTCATCAACGGCCACACCGGCGAGGCCTTCGACCAGGACGTCGTCGTCGGCTACATCTACATGATGAAGCTGAACCACCTCGTCGCGGACAAGATCCACGCCCGCGCCACCGGCCCGTACAGCCTCATCACCCAGCAGCCCCTCGGCGGCAAGGCCCAGTACGGCGGCCAGCGCTTCGGCGAGATGGAGGTCTGGGCCCTCGAGGCCTACGGCGCCGCCTACACGCTGCAGGAGCTCCTCACGGTCAAGTCCGACGACGTCGCCGGCCGCACCAAGATCTACGAGCAGCTCGTCAAGGGTGACAACACCCTGGTCAGCGGCACCCCGCAGTCCTTCAACGTGCTGATGAAGGAGATGCAGGCCCTCTGCCTCGACGTCCGCCTGGGCAGCACCACCGCCGCCGAACGCAGCTAATCCCCGAGACCTTACCGACATGATCCACCCGGAGCACACCCCCGAGTTCACGCCCAACGAAGCCAAGGAACAGTCCTTCGACTTCGTGTCCATCTCGATTGCCTCACCCGAGGAAATCGTTGCTTGGACCGGCGAACAGTTCCTCGACGAAGTCGACGAACACGGCAATCGCAAGGTCAAGGGCCTCAAGGAAGTAAAGAGCCCTGAGACCATCAACTACCG
>RFRI01000546.1 GCA_009924535.1 Verrucomicrobiota bacterium | reverse complement strand
CGGCACCCGTGATGGTGTTCGTGCCACCGGTGACGGAGGTAGAAGTTAGCGAGCCGGCGGAAAGCGTACCCGTACCGGCAATCGTGCCGTTGGTAGCGTTCGTCACCACGACCGTGGCGCCGCCTGAGATATTACCAGCCAGCGAGGCGGCGTTGACCGTGCCGCCCGAGATAGAGGAGCCAAGGGCACCAATGACGTTGACCAGGCCGGCGGAGATACCGCCCGTGACCGTGGCATCAGAACCGAAAGTCGTCTTGCCCGCGCCGGTGAGCGAGGCGAGCGTGACCGTACCGGTGGAGGCGGTGAAGTTGAGTGCGTCGGCCGCCGAACCGGCGTTGCTGACGGCCCCGAGGCTCACCCCTGCCCCGCTGAAGATCGCCGAGGAAGAAGCGTTGAGCGTCAGGGCGGCAGAGCCGGTGCCGTTGGTGGCCGTGAGCGCCGTACCAGCCAGGGTCAGCGTACCGCCGTTGACGTTTGTGACCGTACCGGTCGCGGCGGTCAGGTTGAGCGTGCCGGAAGTGAGCGTCGTGATGTTGGCGACACCGCCGATCGAGGTCGTGCCGCCGTTGACGGTCGTCACGGTCGCGGCACCCGTGATGGTGTTCGTACCACCCGTGATGGAGGTCGAGGAAAGGGATCCGGCGGACAGCGTACCCGTGCCGGCGATGGTGCCGTTGGCTGCGTTGGTCACCACGACCGTGGCGGCGCCGGAGAGATTACCCGACAGGGAAGCGGCGTTGACCGCGCCGCCCGAGACGGCCGAGGTGAGGAGACCGGTGACATTGATCACGCCGGCCGTGATACCGCCGGTAACCGTGGCATCAGAACCGAAGGTCGTCTTACCCACGCCGGTAAGCGAGGCGAGCGTGATGGTGCCAGTCGAAGCCGTGAAGTTGAGGGCGTTGGTGCCAGAGCCAGCGTTGCTGACGGCGCCGACGCTAAGGGTGGCACCAGTGATGGTCGCAGCCGAGGTCGTACCCGAGAGGGTGAGCGTTGCGCCGGAATTGAAGTTGTCCGCAGAAAGCGTGGCTCCGGTGGCGACCGTAATGCCCGAGGTGCCGGCCAATGCGCCCGAGGCGGCGGTCAGAGTGCCGGCGGAGATAAGGGTG
>RFRI01000545.1 GCA_009924535.1 Verrucomicrobiota bacterium | reverse complement strand
ATGCGCAGAACGGCAAGCTCACCTTCGCCGGCCTGCACGGCATCGAAGCGACGAAGCGGCGGATCGAGGCGCTGACCACCGAGACCGTCGGCCACCTGCAGGCGACCCAAGGCGACACCGCGTTCCTCGTCGAACTCGTGCGCCGGATGTCCGCGCGCCGCAGCTGATCAGTCGTCGAGACGACGGCCGCCCGACGGCAGCTGGTCGGACAGGAACGCGTAGTACGTGCCGATCCAAAGGCGCCAGGCGAACGCATGGATGAGCGGCGGCACGAGGAAGATCGCCGCGATCGTCAGGCGGATGGCGCCGTCGGAGCCGATCCAGCCGAGGCGATAAGCCAGCAACACCGACGGCAGCACGCCGAAGGCGGTGAGGCCGTAATTCCAGACGATCGCGCCGAGGAAGAAGCCCTCCTTGCGACGGAGCGTCATGCCGCAGCCCGCGCAGGTCGCCGGCGTATCCCAAAGGCGGGCCAGCCAGCCCGCCCGATCGGAAGCGCCACGGACCTGGGCGCCGCAATCCGGACAACGGCCGCAGGCCGACTTCCAGAAGATGTCCGGGCGAAACTTCATCCCTTCAGGCTATCCGCGCAGGCGCCCTAAGCAAGCCAAGCAAAAGGCCGGCCACCTTGCGGCAGCCGGCCTTGATAGCCGATCTCAGCGGAACTTACTCGGCGGCGGTTTCGCCCACCTGGAAGCGGGTGAAACGGACGATCGAGACTTCCTCGCCGACCTTGGTCTTGGCGGCGGCGATGAGGTCCTGGATCTTCTGCTCAGGGTCGCGGAAGTAGGCCTGCTCGAGGAGACAGGATTCGGCGAAGAACTTGTCCACGCGACCGGAGATGATCTTCTCCATGTTGGAGAGCTGGCCCTTCTTGCGGCCTTCGGCGGCGATGACCTGCTTCTCGCCGACGGCGATACGCTTCTCGAGCTCGGCGACGGCTTCGGCGTCGTTCGCGGCCTTCTGCTCGACGAGCTGTCCCTTGTAGTCCTCGACGATGCGCTTGGCTTCGTCGATGGCCTTGTCGGCTTCGGACTTGGTGAACTCGGCGGCGATTTCGCGCTCCTTGGCGACGACGTCAGGGGAGACCTCATCGCGGCGGACGAAAC
>RFRI01000544.1 GCA_009924535.1 Verrucomicrobiota bacterium | reverse complement strand
GGCCATGGCTCTAAAAGCCTCCTCAAAGACCTTACAGCCTACTCCCTCCCCGCCCACCTCGCCGCCATCTCGGAAGCCGCCACGGCGCCACAGGTCACGCTCCTGGGCTACTCGATGGGTGGACGGCTAGCCCTTCACTGGGCTATCGCCCACCCGGAACGGGTCCGACGCCTGATCTTGGTCGGCGCCAGCCCGGGCCTGGCCACGCCCGAGGAACGCGCTGAGCGACGCCTCGGCGACGCGACCTTGGCCGAATTCATCCGCACCCGAGGATTGGAGGCGTTCTTCAAGTACTGGCACAACCAGACGTTCTTCCAGCCGATGCTCCGCCTGCCCAAGGAGCAGCTCGACCCGATCCTCGCGCGACGCGCCCAGAACAACCCCGAAGGATTGGCTCTCAGCCTCGAAAACGTCGGCACGGGCACTCTGCCCTCGCTCTGGCATCGACTGAAGGAACTCCGCGTCCCGGTCGACCTCGTCACGGGCGAACACGACGTGAAGTTCACCCGCCTCGCCCGCGAGATGGGCGCCCATCTTCCGAAAGCGCGCCACAGCCTCATCGAAGGGGCCGGCCACGCGGTGCACCTGGAAAAGCCCGCAGACCTCGCGATGTTGCTGTCGGCGTGAAACGTAGGCTGGCCGAGACTATCCCCACGGTTCGGGGTTAAAAGGCAAAGTAGCTCACCGATGATTTTAAACGGCCCCTCACACCCCGAACTCCTTCGCGAAGAAACGCTGGCGGATATCCTCCGTCAAACCGCCAGGCTAAGCCCTGACCAGACCGCCCTGAAGTTCGGCGATAGGGCCGTCACCTATGCCCAGCTCCTCACCGAAGCGGAACGTATCGCCCGCGTGCTCGCCCGGCTCGACAACGGCCCCGGCGACATCGTCGGCCTCTGGCTCCCCCGCGGCATCGACCTGCTGCAAGCACAGGCCGGCATCACGCTCAATGGCGCCGCCTGGCTCCCCTTCGACGTCGATACCCCGGTCGACCGCATCGCGATCTGCCTGCGTTCCGCCGACGCCAAAGGGATCCTGACGACCCGTGCCCGCTTGGCCGCCCAGTCGGCCGAGGAGATTTCCACTCTCAAAGGTCAGCTCGCCACCGCC
>RFRI01000543.1 GCA_009924535.1 Verrucomicrobiota bacterium | reverse complement strand
CGTCGGATGGGACGCGTCTTCGGTCCACACCGTGTCGATAGGGTGGAAGAGTTCTTCGTGTGGGTCCCACTCGACGAGGTCCCAGCGATAGGCATGCATCTCGCCTTTCACTTTCACCGCCGAGGCGACGAGGTGCGGCGCGCCCTTTTCGTCGGGTAGCGTGATCGCACCCCAGACCCAGGTGGGGCCTTCGCCGGGCACTTTTGCCACACCGCGCGGACGCAGTTCGCTTTGCGCGGTCTTCTTTTCGCTCACATAAGCGTAGGGTGGCCGCAGCGGCGGCCTTGCCGGTGGCGTGAATTTATCCGTCGACGCCGCGGAGACATTGAAGATGCCCAGCGGGTAGTGGGCCAGATTCGTGTCGCCCCAGAACCAGAGCAGTTTCCCGCCCAGTTCCGCCGTCACCACGCTGTCGGAACCGAGGACGCCGCTTTCCTTCCAGTCCAGTTGCTCGCCGAGCTTCTGGGATTCTGCGAAGAGGCCCGCGCCCGTGAGGCGGCCGAGGCGGCGGGCGAGGATGGTGCGCTCGACCGTCACTTTGAGCGTCTTGCCCGAGGTGGGCGTGAGGCGGACGCCCTGGTAGCCGAAGCCGTCGGCCTTCACGCCGTAGCCGTGGCCATGGATGGTGAACCAGGTCTCGCGGCCCATGAGTTCGGGGAGATCGAAGGCGATCAGCCCGGCGTTGTCGGACACGAAGCGTGCGCCGTGGACCGTGCGCAGCTCGACGCCCGGCACCGGCCACTCGTCGCCTCGCTCGACGATCTCGATGCGGCAAGGTTGGGCGACGGCCTGCGCCGCGTAGGCCAGCAGTCCGAGGAGCCAAGGGGTGAGCCGCATGTCGGTAGTGTCGGCGGAATCGACCTTGATTCAAGCCTGCGCGGGGCTTTTCGCTTGGAGCGGGGGCGGTCCGGGCTTACCTGTGGGACATGCTTCCGGAAGCGCGCCAGAAAGAGCTCAAGGCCTTCGCCGAGAAACTCGCGGACATCGCCCGCCGGGTCTTGGTCGCGGCCCATGCGCGCGTCGACACCGAGGTCGAATTCAAGTCCGACGGCACGCCGGTGACCGCAAAGGACGTGAAGTGGTCCTTCGACCGCGCCGTGACCGTGGGCGG
>RFRI01000542.1 GCA_009924535.1 Verrucomicrobiota bacterium | reverse complement strand
CCACGTCGGTCCCCGGTCTCTCATTGGTGCTATCTTCTGGTCCTCAGGCCCTCCGCCCTCGTGTCCTCGAACTTGTCCCCGTGTCCCCCTGCCCGCGTGCCCCCGCGAAGGCTCCGCCTTCGCTTACTTCTTGAACCAGGCGTTATCCTTGTCGCCGCCGCTCAGGACGTAGGCCACGAGGTCGAGGATCTCTTCCTGCGTGAGCATGCTCAGGAGCATGGGCGGCATGGGCGAAATCTTGCTCAGCTCGATGCTCTTCACTTCCTTGCGGTCGACGGCGACCTGCTGGATGGGGTCAGAGGCATCGGTGTTGATGCTGACGCGGTCTCCGTTGAGGTTCACGACGACGCCCGTAAGGACCGTGCCGTCGTTCTTGGTAACGACGATCGGGATGAACTGCTCGTTGAGCACCTTGCTCGGGTTGATGATCTGGTCGAGGAAGTCGTGCGGGCTGTAACGACCGCCAGCGCCGCTGAGGTCCGGGCCGGTCATGCCGCCGGCATTGCCGAAGCGATGGCAGGTGAAGCAGGCGGCGGCGCTGAAGACCTTGCGGCCCTGGGCGAAGTCGCGGTTCTTCATGCCGGTGCTAGTCGCGGCGCTGAGTTCTTCGAGCGTCCAATTGTTGGGCGTGCGGCCGGCGAACATGGCGCCGACGTTCTCGATGGCGGACTTGGCCTCCGGTTTGCGGCTGATGAGTTCGGCGAGCGACGTCTTCTCGGCGTCGGTGAAGGTCGCGAGGGAGTCGTTCCGGATAAACTCGTTGAACTTGGCGAAGCTGGAACCGCCCCGGTAGTTCGCGGCCTTGAGGAACCACTCGAGCTGCTGTTTACGGAGTTCTGGCGTCCAGCCAGCCTTGAGATTGCGCAGGCTGCGGGCGTATTCCATCTGAGGTTCTTGGCTTTCGGCGTTGTTGAGTAACGCAATGCCCTTGGCGGCCGCGGAAGGCGCCTGGAGCGCAACGAGCGTTTCGCAGAGTTCCCAGTTGAGCTCGAAGCTATCAGCAGGGAAAGCTGGGTCGAATTTGGCGATGAGCGCCTGCACGGTCGCGTCGGCGGGCTTGCCGAAGCGGTTGAGGACGATCCCGGTGACGCGGACGAGCGCGAGGCGCTGGTCG
>RFRI01000541.1 GCA_009924535.1 Verrucomicrobiota bacterium | reverse complement strand
ACCTTCACGAACGTCTCGTCATATTCCTCGAGCAACGCCTTCATCGGGCCCGCGGCCTGCATCACGCATTCCTGGACCGTGAGCTGTTCGTCGAGGCGAGGCTCCTGGGCGAGGTAGCCGAGCGTGTAGCCGGGGACCTGGCTGATCGCACCGTCGAACTCCTTGTCCTCCCCTGCCATGATCTTAAGCAGCGTGGACTTGCCCGAACCGTTGAGGCCGAGGACGCCGATTTTCGCCCCATAGTAGTAGGAAAGGTAAATATCGCGGAAAACGGGTTTCTTTTCGAAGTACTTCGTGACCCCCGTCATCGTGAAGATTACTTTTTCGTCGGCCATGGGGGAAGGTTCCGAGAAGACCCCCCGGGGGCAAGCGGAACCCTCCGGTCGGCCGGGCTTACCGCACTTGACATCGCCACCGGGGTGCCCAAGGTAGGCGTCAGTTCACCTTTACCGAGGTGGGTCCTGCCGGACCCGCTTTTTTTGTCCCCAAATCATTTCACCGAAAACCCGCACCCATCACCATGAGCGTCGATATCAAACCCTTCCTCCAATATCTCGAAAAGGAGAAGAACATCAAAAAAGAAGAGGCCTGCGCCCTCATCGTCGAGGCGATCAAGTCGTCCGTCGAGAAGTCGGTCATGGCCGGCCAGAACGTGGAGATCAACGCCGACCCCGTCTCCGGCAAGCTCGACGCCTTCGTCGTCCTCCGCGTGACCGACTCCGTGTCGGACCCGCTTCAGGAGATCAACCCGGTCGCCGCCTCCCTCATCGAGGCCGACGTCAAGGTCGGGCAGGAAGTCCGCAAGCCCATCAACGTGGCCGACCTCGGTCGCATCGCCGCCAAGACCACCCAGCAGCTGCTCAACCAGCGCTTCCGCAAGATCGAGAAGGACCAGGTCTTCCTTGAGTACAAGGATAAGGTCGGCGACATCGTCACCGGCACCGTCCGTCGCACCGAGCGTGGCAACGTCGTGATCGAACTCGGCACCGCCGAAGCCGTCCTCACCCACAAGGAACGCTGCCACGGCGACGAATTCCGCACCGGCGACCGCATCCGCTGCCTCCTCCTCGAGATCCGCGAAGACCCGCAGCGCGGCCGTGAGTTCGTGCTCTCCCGCGCCAAC
>RFRI01000055.1 GCA_009924535.1 Verrucomicrobiota bacterium | reverse complement strand
ATCTTTGACCTCAAGGTCGCTGATGCCGGTGCCGGCGGGTCTGGGCTGAGCGTCGCTCATGAAGTTAAGGGTCTAGGAGTAAATCACCCCGAAGAACCTGCGAGGTAAAAAAGCGACGAGGCCGCTCCATTTTCGGGCAATTACTTCTTAACACCCTTGGTCTGGACGTCATCCGACCCCGGTTTCACCACCGGCAGACCAGGGTCGCTGGAGCGGTTACGGCGGAATTGGTAGCGGTTGATATCCTGCATCGAAAGCTGATCGACCGTCTTCGGATCGGAGCTGAGCCGGCCCTGCCAATTGGATCTCACTCCGGTGAACTTGGCGTTGGTCTCGATGCCCATGTGCTGCTCCCAGTCCTTGACCTCGGCCTTGGTGCCGCCGACGGGCGACATGATGCGATCGATGGACTTGACCTCGACGGTGTCCTTCGGACGGACCGGCGCGCCGAGGGTGTCCTTGAGTTCGATGTCGGACTTCTTGCGGCCGATGTTGTCGTAGCGACCATGCCAGGTCTCGAGCGTCAGGAGATTATTACGCGAATAGACCTGTTCCTTGCCGATGCTCGACATGCTCTTCTCGAAGCGCTGCTCCATGAGTCCGCTCGCCTTGGATGCCTTCTTGAGGCCGGCGTTGAAATCGACGGCGTCATCCACGCTCTTGCCGATGCCTTTCCCTTCCATGGTAAACGGGACGGTGCGACCATCGGCGGTCTTGATGGACTGCTTCGGGGCAGGAGCCAGCGCCGTCGTCGACGCTTTGGCAGCGGCCGGAGCGGATCCCTCAGGGCGCGGAGCCGTGATGGTGCGCGACTTAGCCGGCGTGCCGTCCAACGGACGACCTTCCGCATCATAGCGATAGACCTGCGTTCCTTCGATGCCGCCTTCGGCCGTGATCACGACTCCGGCCTTCATGGCGCCGGGCGGACGCTCCGCCGCCGCCAGCGTCAAAGCCGACAAGGCAAGCAGCACGGGGATGGAGATGCGGGGTCGCAAGGCCAACCATCTTGGGGACCTTGGCGACCGACCTCAACCCCTACTTAACGGGGAATCGGGTGGGGTTTGGTCTTCCAGATGAGCTTAGCGTAGTCGCCGATCGAACGATCAGACGAGAACTTGGCGCAACGGGCGACATTCCGGATGGCCATCGCAGCCCAGCGACGACGGTCCAGGAAGGCCTTCTCGACCTTGGCCTGCGCGTCCACGTAGCTACGGAAGTCAGCCAGGACGAGATAAGGGTCGCCACCCTCCACGAGGGAATCGACGACGGGCGACAGCGCTCCAGCTTGTTCGGGCGTGAAGGTGTCGGAACGCAGCCAGTCCAGCAGCGCGGAAAGTTCAGGGTCGGCGGCCAGCACGGCATGCGGGTCGTAGCCGTCAGCCCAGAGCTTCTCGACCGCCGAAGATGAAGATGTTCTCAGCGCCGACTTCTTCACCGATTTCGACGTTGGCGCCGTCGAGCGTGCCGATGGTCACCGCGCCGTTGAGGGCCAGCTTCATATTGCCGGTACCGGAAGCCTCCTTGCCGGCGGTGGAAATCTGTTCAGAGAGGTCAGCAGCCGGAATGATGCGCTCGGCGAGCGAGACGCGGTAGTCGGGCAGGAACACCACCTTGAGCAGGCCGCGGACGCGTTCGTCGGAGTTGATGACGGCACCGACGCGGTTGATCGCGTGGATGATGTGCTTCGCGAGGGCGTAACCCGGAGCAGCCTTGGCACCGAAGATACAGACGCGTGGCGTGAATTGGCCGTTCGGCTCGTTCAGGATTCGGCGGTAAAGGTGCAGGATATGCAGCAGGTTGAGGTGCTGGCGCTTGTACTCGTGCAGACGCTTGATCTGGACGTCGAAGAGCGCGTCGGGCGAGACTTCCACGCCGACGAGTTCCTTGATGCGGGCGGCCAGGCGGATCTTGTTGGCGCGCTTGATGGCGAGGAAGCGGTCCTGGAAAGCCGGACGATCGGCCAAGGCGTCCAGCTTGCGCAGGCGGCCGAGGTCGGCCTCCCAGCCCTTGCCGGCGACTTCGTCGCACAGGGCGCCGAGCTCAGGGTTACAGCCACGGACCCAGCGGCGCGGCGTGACGCCGTTGGTGACGTTGACGAACTTGCCCTTCCAGAGCTCGTTGAAGCCCGGGAACAGGTTCGCACGGATGAGGCGGGTGTGCAGTTCGGCCACACCGTTGACGTGGTGCGAGCCGACCACGGCGAGGTGCGCCATACGGATACGCTTCGGGAAGCCTTCCTGGATGATCGAAAGCTCCATCTTACGGGCGTCGTCGCCCGGCCAGCGCTTCTCGACGACCTCGAGGTGACGGCGGTTGATCTCGTAGATGATCTCGAGGTGGCGCGGGAGCACCTTCTCAAAGAGCGGCACGGACCACGTCTCGAGGGCTTCCGGCAGCAAGGTGTGATTGGTGTAGCTGAAGACCTGCGTGCAGAGCGCCCAGGCTTCATCCCAGTTCAGGCGCTCGACGTCGACCATCAGGCGCATCAGTTCGGCGACCGCGATGGACGGGTGCGTGTCGTTGAGCTGTACGGCGGCCTTGGCCGGCAGATTGGTGAGGTCGGCGTTGACGCGGCGATGGCGGCGCAGGATGTCCTGCAAGGAACACGACACGAAGAAGATCTGCTGGACCAGGCGGAGCTCCTTGCCGCTCTCGGTGCTGTCGTTCGGGTAAAGAACCTTCGAGACGACTTCGCTCGAGTCGCGCTCATGCACGGCCTCCACGTAGCCGCCGCGGTCGAAGGCGCGGAAGTCGAATTCGGAAGCGGCCTTGGATTCCCAGAGGCGGAGGAAATTGACGCTACTTCCCGCGAAACCGGCGATCGGGATATCCCAAGGCATGCCGAGGAGATTACGGGTCTCGACGAGTTCGGCGGAATGGTTGCCACGGTCGTCGGTGCTATGTTTGACGCGGCCGTAGAGCGGCACGCTGACGCGATAATTCGGGCGACGGATCAGCCAAGGATTATTGTTGGCCAGCCAGTTGTCGGCGACTTCGACCTGACGGCCCTGCGCGAAGGTCTGGCGGAAGAGGCCGAACTCATAATGGATACCATAACCGACGGCCGGGATATCCATCGTGGCGAGGGAATCAAGGAAGCAGGCGGCGAGGCGACCCAGCCCGCCGTTACCAAGACCCATGTCGGCTTCTTCGTCGGCGACGACTTCGAGGTCCTGTCCGAGGTCGGCCAAGGCCGCCGTCGCGACGTCGCGCAGCTGCAGGTTGACCAGGTTGTTGGTCAGCACGCGGCCCATCAGGTACTCAAGGGAGAGATAGTAGACGCGGCGGACATTCTTGCTAGAGTGCTGGGCCTGCGTGTCGATGTAGCGCTCCAGCATCTGGTCGCGGGCCGCCATGCAGGTGGCCATCCACCAGTCGTTGCGGGTGGCGGTGACGCGGTCACGGGCGAAAGTGCTCTTCAGGTGACGCAGGATCGCGTCGCGAAAAATGGCGACCGGCGAATCGGCCGCGGGCTTCGCCTTGGCCTTCTTGACAGGCTTAGGGGCGGGCTTACGCGCCTTGACCACCTGAGCGGACTTCTTCGCGGGCTTCTTCTTTTTAGGCATGATCGTCGGTTAGGACAATCGACCATAAGCCACAAGCGAGCCAAAACCGCGTCAGCCCTGTGCCAGCTCCCGTAACTTGTTCAAATCCAGCTTACCTGTGCCTAAAATCGGGATGACGGGTACTTTCTTGAACACCTTGGGAATCCATAGGTTAGCGAGTCCTTCGGCCGCCAGCGCCGTGCGAATCGCCTCGGCGTCGACGTCATCCACATGCAGCACGACGAGCTGCTCGCCCTTGGCCGGATCCGCCGCGCTCGCGACGGCGATCTTGACCTCGGCGGAGTCGGTCAGGCCCAACACCTTGCGCAGAGCTTCTTCGACCGTGCCATGGGGGACCATCTCCCCGCCGATCTTGGAGAAACGGGAAAGGCGGCCGGCGAGATGCAGGAAACCGTCGTCATCCATCCGGGCGAGGTCGCCGGTGCGATACCAGCCGTCCGGCGTCAACGCCTTGGCCGACTGCTCGGCATCCAGATAGCCCATGAAGATATTGGCGCCTTTGATCTCGAGGAGCCCCACCTGCCCGCTCGGCAGGATGTCGCCGGTCTCGGGATCGACGAACCGGACCGCTATGCCGATGACCGGACGACCGACGGAGCCACGCACGTTGCCCAGCCAGACGCCATCCGGGCCTTCCGGGTCGACCCGGTCGGGCACGTTGACGGAAAGCACGGGACTCGTCTCGGTGATCCCATAGCCCTCCAGCATCGGCGTCTCGAGCTGGGTGGCGAAAGCGTCGACCAGATCGGCCGGACATTTCTCGGCGCCGACGATGGCCCATTCGAGCGACGCGAAATCGGCGGCGGTGCCACGGCGGAGATACGGCCGAAGGAAGGTCGGCGTGCCGACGACGACGGTGACCTTCTCATCCTTGATGGCCTTGACCGCGGCGGCGGAATCCAACGGCGAAGGCAAGGTCACGAGAAGCGGTGAGCGCGAAAGCGAATACCAGAGGCCGATCGTGAAGCCGAAACTATGGAAGACCGGCAGGCTGCTGAGCAGGATTGCGTCGTCCGGCAGGATGTCGGCGTCCTCGATCTGACGGAGGTTGGCCAAGATGTTACGGTGCGAGAGACGGACGCCCTTGGGCTGGCCCGAACTGCCGCTAGTGAAGAGCAACGCCGCCTCGGCGTCACCGCCATGCCGCGGAAGCCCCATGCACGCCAGCGACCAGGAGACCGGCAGGCCGCGGATCAGGCCGATGCGGCAGGCGAGGTCGGCGCGCGGATGCGCCGTCAGGAAGTCGGCGACGTCCAGCACGCGCTCGCCCCAGGGGAAGTCCGGCGACTTCTCGGAGAGCTTGCTGCGGAACGCGCCGGCGGTGACGACGAGGTCGACTTCCGCGCGCTGCAGGCAGGAAAGCGCCTGCTCGCGGCCGAGCGAGAAGTTCAGGTTCACGGGCACCTTGTCGGCGAGCACGCAGCCGAGGTTGGCCACCGCCGCCGCGACGCCCGGGGGCAGCACGATGGCGACGCGCTTGGCCGTGGTGCGACGCTTCAGTTCGCCTGCGAAAGCCCAGCCGAGCGCGAGCAACGTCGCGCCGCTGAATTCGCGACGCGCGGCCGTCCGGTCGACCAAGGCGACCGCCCCGCCCTTCTTCGCCAGGCCTTCCGCGACTTCGCGGCCGAGATGGCCCTGGAGCGATTCCCGCATGGCGAAGGCCTCCGCGGCGAGCTCCAGCAGGCGCGAACGCGTCTTCGCATGATCGGTCGCGGGGAACGGCTTGCCGATGACGACGCTGATCGGTCGCGGGAAATGCTTGGGCAATTTCCAGAAGGACTTGCCGCCGCTGAAGCTGAGGACCGAACCCCACATGCCGTCGATGGCGACCGGTACGATGGGCGCTCCGCCGCGCCGGGCGATCAGCTCGAAGCCTTTGCGCAGCTGCATCAGGCCGCCGTTGCGGGTCAGGCTGCCTTCGGGAAAGATGCAGACCATTTCGCCGCGGGCGAGCGCTTCGCCCGACTTGACGATGGCCTCCTTGGCCTTGGTCTCCGACACCGGGATCGTCCCCATCAGCCGGCACATGAAGCCGAGGAACTTATGACGCTCGAAGCCTTCCCAGGAAAGGAAGCGCACCGGGCGACGCGACATCACGCCCATCACCAGGACGTCCGCGTAGGCGACATGGTTCGCGATGAGGAGCACGCCGCCTTCGGGGGGGATGTTTTCCAGGCCGCGGATACGGATGGTGTAACCGCACTTCAGGAGCAACCAGCACAGGGTATGCATGAGGCAGTAACCCAAGGACATCGACTGATGACGGCGAGGAGCCCGCCAGGCGAAGGAGACCAAGAAAATCGTCAGGAGGAGGAGGCCGAACGCGACGAACGCCAGGACGATCATCAGCAGGAACCAGCCGAGGGAGTAAAGCAGGGGCACCCAGCGAAACTGGGGTGTCCGCCGTCAGGTGCAAGCGAGTCCTTTCGGGTTGACCCCTCACGTTCCGTGACTGCCCTATAGGGACCCGCGATGCGCGACTACGTCCTCAGACGGTTGCTGCTACTCCCACTGACCTTCGTGGGCATCACGTTCGTCGCGTTCTGCTTCACCCGCTTCGTCCCGGGAGGGCCGATCGAACAAGCCCTCGCCGAGCGCCAGCAGGCCGACCGCAAGCGCAGCACGGCGGCCCGTCCCAGCGGACCGGCCTCGCCCGAAGAACTGGACAACCTCAAGCGCCGCTACGGCTTCGACCGCTCGCTCCCCGAGGCCTATGCCATCTGGCTCGGCGCCGTCCCCGGTCCCGCGGACTGGATCACGGTCCGACTGGATAAGGACGGCAAGGCCGAGGCGGAGGTCGCCGACGACCTCGCTCCGGGCAAGTCCATGAAACTGGTCGTCACCCAGGCCGGCCGTGCTTTCACCCTCGCCACCGCCGAGGGTAAACCTCGCGCACATTGGTTCGCCGTCGCCGCCCCCCTGCCTGACGACCCCGAGAAGGCGACGCGCGTGCTCGTCTATCGACGTGCCTACGCCGGACTGTTCCAAGCGGAACTCGGCGATTCGACGACCAGCGACAAGCCGGTCTGGGACGAGATCAAGTCGCGCCTCCCCCTCTCGGCTTGGTTCGGCGGCTGGTCCCTGCTGCTCGCTTATGCGATCTCGATCCCGCTCGGCGTCGCCAAGGCGCTGAAACGCGACGGCTGGTTCGACCGCGGCTCCTCCCAGGCCCTCTTCGTCCTCTATTCCATTCCGGGCTTCATCCTCGCCGTGGCGATGTTGCAATTCCTCTGCTTCCAGCTCGGCTGGTTCCCCACCAAGGGCTTCGATTGGGCGCACCTGAGCTGGGCCGGACGATTCCACCATACGGTCGTGCCGCTCGCCTGCGAGATGATCGGTGCCTTCACCGCGCTCACGCTCTTCACCCGGAACGGCCTGCTCGACAACCTGGCCGCGGATTATGTGCGCACCGCCAAGGCCAAGGGACTTAGCCATGCGCGCATCGTCTTCGTGCACGCCCTCCGCAATTCGCTCATCCCCTTGGCGGCGACCTTCGGCGGCAACCTCGGCTTCTTCCTCACCGGCTCGTTCCTCATCGAGGTGACCTTCAACATCCCGGGACTCGGGCTGCTCGGCTACGATTCGCTCGTCCACCGCGACTTCCCCGTCTTCCTCGGGCTGCTCACGCTCTCCAGCCTGGCGATGCTTCTCGGCAACATCGTCTCCGACCTCTGCGTCGCCGCCGTCGACCCGCGCATCCGGTTCGACAAGTCCGCATGAGCCTGTTCGACCCCATCACCCTGCAGCGCTTCGAAAGATTCCGCCGCAACCGCATGGGCTGGTGGTCGCTGCTCACGCTGGTCGCGCTCGCGGTGCTCGCGCTGCTCGGCCCCTTGCTGGTCGGCGATCGCCCGCTGGTGCTGAAGGTCGACGGCGTCACCCGCTTCCCGGTCTTCGCCGGCTTCATCTCCGGACATGACCTCGGCCTGAAGATCGAAGGCGAACCCAACTATCGCCTGCTCGCCGAAGAACTGAAGCGGAACGGCCGCGGCTGGCTCGTCCTGCCGCCGGTGCCCT
>RFRI01000540.1 GCA_009924535.1 Verrucomicrobiota bacterium | reverse complement strand
TGCGTTCGCCGAGGCGCTCACCCGGACGCCGAAGCAGACCGAAGGTCCGTTCTATCCCGACAAGCTGCCGCTCGATACCGATAACGACCTCATCATCGTGAACAACGGCGTCACGCCGGCGGTGGGCGAGATCGCCTGGCTGTCCGGCCGTATTCTCGATGAGCATGGCGATCCCGTGCGTAACGCGCTGGTCGAGATCTGGCAGGCGGACAACAACGGCGCCTACATCCACACCAAGACCGGTAACGCCGACAAGCGGGACGGCAATTTCCAGGGCTTCGGACGTTTCCTCACCGGCGCGAACGGCGAGTATGTGTTCCGCACCATCAAGCCCGTGCCTTACAAGCCGCGCACGCCGCACATCCATCTTGCCGTCAAGATCAAGGGCAAGAAGGAGCTCATCACCCAGTGCTACATCAAAGGACACGAGCAGAACGCCAACGACATGGTCTACAAACTTATCAAGGATGTCGCACAGCGCGAGAGCGTCACGCTGGCGTTCGATCCGCTGAAGGGGTCCAAGGCCGGCGAGCTGTCCGCGCGCTGGGACGTCGTGCTCGGGTTTACGCCGGAAGGGTAGCTTCACAGGGTGTGCAAAAGTGCAAATCGGCCTACGGCCTGTGCAAAGGTGCAAAAGTGAGGCGCTGTTTTTCGGGTAGGGTTGAGCGGCCCGCTCAACCGCGGCTGACCGGGCCGGTCAGCCCTACCTTGAGGCAAAGGTTTTAACTCAAAGGGAAACCGGAGACCGTATGATTGGCTGGCGAGCCTATTTCGGGTTCGGGTAAAGGTGTCAGGCGCCCTGCCATCTGTCATCGATTCAGTCATCCATGTAGCCACTTCCCCCACTTTTGCACTTTTGCACCTTCGCACTTTTGCACATTGTATCTGGATGACTTCCGCTACCCCGCGCCGTGAATTCCTGAAACACTCCGCCTGGCTCTCGCTTGCCGCGCTCGGCCTGACCGCCCGCGCCGCCGAGTCCGCGCCGGCCGGCAAGCTCTCGCGCCTGCGCACCTCGCTCAATGCCTACTCGTTCTACGTCGAGCTGAACCTCGGCCTCAAGGAGCCGAACAATCCGAAGGCCATGACGATGAGCCAGCTGCTCAACTTCGCCGCCGAGGCGGGCTTCGACGCCG
>RFRI01000539.1 GCA_009924535.1 Verrucomicrobiota bacterium | reverse complement strand
CACGTAAGGTCGGCAGCGAATTGCCTTCCTGGACGGAAAGGCCGGCGGAATCATAACCGCGATACTCCAGACGCCGAAGCCCGCCGAGGAGGACGGGGGCGGCGGCGTTGCGACCGACATATCCGACGATGCCGCACATGGTCAGGCGAGGATGTCCTTGGCGACGATCGCGCCGGGCAAGGTGGAAGTCTTCGGCCACAGTTTGCGGCCTGGGTAGATCGAGGTGTGGATGCCGGTATGGACGCCGTCGCCGATGATGGCCCCCAGCTTGCGGCGTCCCGTGTCGACCATGCGTCCTTCGACCGGGCTACGATGCGCGCCGCCGTCATGACGCAGGTTAGAAGTGATGGTACCGGCGCCGAGGTTCACCTTCTCGCCGAGGATCGTATCACCGAGGTAGGAGAGGTGCCCGACGTTCGTACCCGGAAGAAGGATGGAGTTCTTGATCTCGACGGCCTGACCGACGTGGCATTTGTCGCCGATCGCGGTGGAACCTCGGATATAGCAGTTCGGCCCCACCTTGCAGTGGTCGCCGATGATGACGTCGCCTTCGATGACGACACCGGGAAGGATCTTCGTCCCTTTGCCGACCTGGAGTCGTCCGTCGACATAGAGGGAGGCGTGCGCGCCGGACTCCTGGGCATAAGTCTTACGGGACGTCATGGCCTCGACGTTCGCGCGCAGGAGGTCCCAACTGAACGTGATCGCGAAGGACTGGGTCGCCCGGAGTTCACGCGTGCCACCCTGGCGACGCAGGAGCACCGAACCGTCAGCCAGAGTCAGCGCGCCGAAGGAAGCGTCCGCGACGAACGTCGCGAGTTCCGCCGGAGAGAACCAGGCGGCGGGATGCACCTGCAGGTCCGCCTCGGCACCCGGAGCTTCGGTGAGACCCGCGGCCAGCAGCGCCGCCTGCTGATGACGACGCAAAGGGACGTTGGCCAAGGGAAAATCGGCCAACGCGCGGGTCGAAGTCAACGGATGACAGCCGACGGTCTCACCGGTCGCCGGAATGTGGAAAGTAGCCATTTTCAGATCGTCTCGAAATCGGCTTCGACCGCGGCCTTGAAGGATTGGGACCAGCGATCGACTTCGGACTTGTCCTGATGCTCGACCAAGATGCGCAGCTTGTTCTCGGTGCCG
>RFRI01000538.1 GCA_009924535.1 Verrucomicrobiota bacterium | reverse complement strand
GCGCTTCAAGTTCCCGGGACTGAACAAGGCGGAGAACCTCCAGATAGGCTTCGTCGACCGCGAACTGAAGGACGTCCACGCCGGCCACCTGTGCTACGCCATCCTCTCCCAAGCCGACCTCACGCTCACCGACCGCAAGACGGGCTCGATGAACCTGGCGGTGAAGAAGAAGCACGCCGACGATGCGGCTGCGAAGCGCAAGCCCGACCCGGAATTCGAGGCGATGCTGAAGACCAAGACGCAGGTCAAGCCCCTGAAGGCCGACACGGAATGGCACGTGCTCACGCTGGTGACGGAAGGAGACGAGATGCGCTTCACCCTCGACGGCAAGCCGGTCGCCGCCCACCGCTCCCCGGGCTACGCGCACGAGATGAAGCGTTGGTTCAGTTTCCTCGCGAACTCGACCGTCTGGATCGACGACGTGAAGATCTACAAGGTCCGCTGAACGAGATGATCACCCTCGGCATCGAAGGCGGCGGCACCCGCACCACGGCGACCCTTGTCGACGCCGCGGATCAGGTGCTGGCTTCGCTTTCCGCCGGTCCGGGCAACCTGCGACTGCTCGACGACGAGCAGCTGGCCGCCCTGCTCGCCTCCCTCCGCGACCAGCTGCCGACCAAGCCCGACCGCATCGGCGTCGGCATGGCCGGCGTCCGTACCGCCGCCGACCGCGAACGACTCACCCGTGCCATCGCTCGCGCCTGGCCCGGCACCCCTGCCGTCGTCGGCGACGACCTGCTCCTCGCCATCGAAGCCGAAAGCTGGGCCTCCGATTGCGCCGGCCAGGTCCTCCTGCTCAGCGGCACGGGTTCCTGCTGCCTGGGACGGCATCGCGGTGGCGCTTCGGTGAAGGTCGGTGGCCGCGGCCACATCATCGGCGATCGTGGCAGCGCCTGCGACATCGCGGTCCACGCGCTTCGTTCCACGGTCACGATCTCCGACATCGAAGCCGGCTGGCCCGCCCTCGGCGCCGACATGCTGGCCTTCCTGCAGATGAACGACCCGGAAGGGCTCATCGAATGGTCGATGTCAGCGAGCAAGACCGAGATCGCCTCACTCGCTCAGGTGGTCTTCGAAGCCGCGGCCCTGTGCCACGCGTTCACCGCGCGCGGCTGATCAAAGCTCCTCGCTGACGGAGAA
>RFRI01000537.1 GCA_009924535.1 Verrucomicrobiota bacterium | reverse complement strand
CATGTTATTTGAGATAAAGGAACTCCTTGAGGTTGAGCACGGACTGGGCGAAGTCCTGCCAGACCATCGCCGGTTTGTCGGCGTGGGCGGTCTTCAGGTCCGTCAGGTAGCGTTCGGCGGCGGCTTGTTCAGCGGTCGTCGCCTTGCGGCCAAGCGCCTGCAGGAAAAGCGTGTCGACCTTAGCGGCGTCCGGTTGGGTTCGGTCAAGCGTGGCCGCCCACTGCCTGGCGGCATCGATGACGAAGAGGTCGTTGAGGAGCGTCAGCGACTGCGCCGGGACATTGGTGGCGTCACGTCGGCCGACGGTCGTGAAAGGCTTCGGTCCGTCGAACGTGGTGATCAACGGGTTCAGGGTGTTTCGTTTGATCGTCAGGTATACGCTGCGACGGACCTGTGCCCGGGGTGCCGCCAAGGCGTTGTCCCCCGGTCCGTACATGTTGTCCTCACGTTTGCCGGCCAAGGTGATCAGGGAATCGCGCAGGGCCTCGCCTTCGAGGCGGCGGACGCGGACGTGCGAGAGGAGGTCGTTGTTGGCATCCTTGGCCTGAGCCGAAGATGAGGGCAGGCTCGAGCGCTGGAAGGCGTCCGTCAGAAGGAGTTCGCGCAGCATCGCCTTCACGGACCATTTCTGGTCGATGAAGCGTCGCGAGAGGTGGTCGAGTAGTTCGGGGTGTGTCGGGTGGTCGCCCAAGCGTCCGAAATTGTCTACGGTGCCGACGAGTCCACGCCCGTAGACATGATGCCAGAGTCGGTTCGTCATCACGCGGGCCGTGAGGGGGTTTTCGGGCGAAGCAATTTTCTCGGCGAGCTCGAGACGTCCGCTTCCCGTGGTGGCGAAGGCCTTGGGGTCGAAGGCCTCGAGGTAGCGACGTGGGATGGCCATGGCCGGCTTCTTATATTCTCCGCGTACCATGAGCGGCTGATCGAAGCCGACGTCTTCCCAGAGGCCCGGCGCTCGTCGCGGGGTAACCAGCTCGGCTTCCAGTTTACGGTATTCCGCGGTCAGGTCGCGCAGTCGACTGGACAGGGTGTGACGGGCGTCCAGTAGCCCGTGGCGCAGGCTGGCGTCAAGCAGGGCGGACTGCGTTTCGTTGGCTTCGTCGCGCCCCCAGGCCGAGGCGGCGTCGGTCAAGGCAGGCA
>RFRI01000536.1 GCA_009924535.1 Verrucomicrobiota bacterium | reverse complement strand
CGCAGGGTGCGTTCAATTCCGGCAAGGTCACTTCGTCCAAGGGAGAGGTCACGGACTTCCCGAGCACGCGCATGGCGCGCTTCCGCCCGGACGGCAGCTTCTTCGAGCCGACGAGCGTCGGTCCGTGCAACATCTGGGGCCTCGTCCTGACCGGCGAAGGCGAAGCGTTCATCCAGGAAGCCAACGACTATGGCTATCCGGTGATGCCGTTCCATGAATACGCCCTCTATCCGGGTTGCGCCGACCGCCTCGCGAAGTCCTACCAGCCGCCGTTCCCCGTGCAGGCGCCTGATTTCAAGATGGGTGGCACGGGACTCAGCGGGCTGGCGCTTTCCGACGTCGGCGTCTGGCCGAAGGGCTACGACGGCGTGATGTACGTCGCGAATCCGATCACCTCGAAGGTCAACGCAATCCGCCAGCACCGCGAAGGCTCGGGCTGCCGCCTAGAGAAGCTGGATGACTTCATCTCGTGCGATGACCCGTTCTTCCGTCCAATCGCGATGACGATGGGTCCGGATGGCTGCCTCTACGTCATCGACTGGTATAACAAGATCATCAGCCATAACGAGGTCGCCCGCAACCACCCCGACCGCGATAAGCAGTCTGGTCGCATCTGGCGTATCAAGCCGAAGGGCTTCGTCCCTCAGGTGGTGCCGGACTATACCAAGCTCTCTTCCGCTGACCTTGTCGCTCGCCTGGGTTCCAAGGTGACCGCCGATGCGCACCTCGCCTGGCAGACGCTCGCCGATCGTCGCACCGAAGCGGCGACCTCCGCCGCGCTGGCCGCGATCGTCGAAGATGGTTCCGCTTCGGCTGCCCGCCGCATCCAAGCCCTCTGGGTCCTAGCCGAGTACGGCCACAAGCTCGGCCCGATCGCCGAGCGTCTCCTTGCCGATCCGAATCGCAACGTCCGCCGCGAAGCGGTGAACGCGCTCCGTCACTTCGGCGTCTGGTCGCCCCATTTCGAGGCGCTGGCCGCGCTTTCCGCCGACCCTGACGCCGAAGTCCGCGCCGCCGCCATCAAGGCTCTCGGCGAGGCTTCCGTGAAGCACCCCGCCGCCCTCGGCGTGATGATGCGCTTCGCCGGTCCTTCGCTCGAAGGCCCCGTCGCCCCGGATCGCCGCGGCAAGCCGATCAAGGT
>RFRI01000535.1 GCA_009924535.1 Verrucomicrobiota bacterium | reverse complement strand
CGCCGGCGAAGGGCGCCTCATAGCTCGAATACATATAGGCCGTGGGCGAGGCGAATTCGGCCGCGCAGGTGTCGATGCGCTTGAACACCGGGCGCACGTCTAGCCTGTGGCGCAGGGCGCGCACCTCGCTTTCCTGCTGGCCCGTGAGCGAGGCGAGCCGCATGTCGGAGAAGCCTGCGGCCTTCAACATGCGCAGGCTCGCCGCATTGCCCGGCAGGCCATGCTTGCGGACCTTGTCTTCGAGATCCACGATCTCCTTGAGGCGCGCGATGAACCAGGGGTCGATCTTGCAGGCCTCGAAGATTTCCTCGCTGCTCATGCCCATGCGCAGGGCCTGGCCGACGACCAGGAGACGGTCGGGGGTCTGCTTGCTGAGGCGGGCGCGCAGCACGTTCCAGTCATCGCCCATGCCCAGCCCCTCGATCTCGACCTCGTCGAGACCATTGAGGCCGGTCTCCAGAGAGCGCAGGGCCTTCTGGAGGGATTCGGCGAAGGTGCGGCCAATGGCCATGGATTCGCCCACGGACTTCATGGAGGTGCTGAGCAAGGGCTCGGCGCCGGGGAATTTCTCGAAGGCGAAACGCGGCACCTTCGTCACGACATAATCGATGGTCGGCTCGAAGGAGGCCGGGGTGGCGCCCCCCGTGATGTCGTTCTCGATCTCGTCGAGGGTGTAGCCGACCGCGAGTTTGGCGGCGACCCGGGCGATGGGAAAGCCCGTGGCCTTGGAGGCGAGCGCGGAAGAGCGTGACACGCGCGGGTTCATCTCGATGACGATCATGCGGCCGTTGGCGGGATTGACGGCGAACTGCACATTCGAGCCGCCGGTCTCCACGCCGATCTCGCGCAGCACCGCAAGGGATGCGTCGCGCATGATCTGGTATTCCTTGTCGGTCAGGGTCAGGGCTGGCGCGACGGTGATGGAATCGCCGGTGTGGACACCCATCGGGTCGATGTTCTCGATGGAGCAGACGATGATGCAATTGTCCGCCTTGTCGCGGACGACCTCCATCTCATATTCCTTCCAGCCCAGCACGCTTTCCTCGATGAGGACCTCGGTGGTGGGGGAGGCGTCGAGGCCGTTCTGGACGATGTCGATATATTCCTCGCGGTCATAGGCGATGCCGCCGCCCGTGCCGCC
>RFRI01000534.1 GCA_009924535.1 Verrucomicrobiota bacterium | reverse complement strand
CCCGGCGCCGGCGCCGGGGACCTTGGCGCGGCCGAACTTCTGCTCGAACGACGCGGAGGAAAGATAACTGATGTGCGCGAGCATACGGCCGACGGCCAGGCCGGACTCCGGGCCTTCGCCGGGGACGTAGTGTCCGCCCCGGAAATTCGGGTCGCGCTCCACGCAGGCGCGCGAGACGGCGTTGAGGGCGATCGCCATCGGCGACTGGCTCAGGCCGGCGGCGAGCACGGCGATACGACCGACCTCGGCGGGATAGTCGGCGCACCAGATCAGGGCCTGCATGCCGCCCATGGAACCGCCGACGACGGCATGGAGCTTGGAGATGCCGAGGTGACGGACGACCAGGCGCTGGGCACGGACGATGTCGCCCAAGGTGATTTCCGGGAAATAGCCGCCATAGGGCTTGCCGGTACGAGGGTCGGTCGAGAGCGGACCGGTCGACCCGCGGCAGCCGCCGATGCAGTTCACGCCGATGACGAAGAAACGGTCTGTGTCGATGGCCTTGCCCGGGCCGACGAAGCAATCCCACCAGCCCGGCTTGCGGTCTTCCGCCGAATAGCGTCCGGCCACGTGATGATCGCCGCTCAGGGCGTGGGGCACCAGGATGGCGTTCGATTTGTCGGGCAGCAACGTGCCGTAGGTCTCATAGCGCATCGTCAGGGACGGCAGGTCGCCGCCCAGCTCGAGCTTGAAGGGGTCGGCGGAGACGAAGTCGCGGAACGAGACCGGGCAAAGTTCGTGGGCGGAGGTCGGGTTGGCCGGACAGTCGGACATGGACCCATCCAGCCAAGCCAGACCCGGGCGGGAGGCAAGTGGCCATTCGTTGTTGCCTCGTCATAAACGACCCCAAACCTACGGGCCATGTCCCAAGGCCACCGCCATGAGGAAGGATGCTGCGGGGAAGGCTCCGGCGATCGTATCGAAGCCGCCGTCCTCCGCATGAAGGAGAAGGCCATGCGCGTCACGTCTCCTCGCTTGGTCATGCTCAAGGTCCTCGCGGCGGCCAAACACCCGCTCAGCGCGGAGCAGCTCCATGAAGCCGCGGGCGACGACAAGCTGGACCTCGTCACGATCTACCGCAGCCTCGGGGCCATGGACGACGCCGGCATCGTCCAACGTCATCCGCTCGAGCGCGGCCGCAGCCT
>RFRI01000533.1 GCA_009924535.1 Verrucomicrobiota bacterium | reverse complement strand
CGCGGATGAATGCCACGCCGCCGCCGGGGACGATGCCCTCTTCCACGGCTGCGCGCGTCGCGTGCAGTGCGTCTTCGACGCGGGCCTTCTTTTCCTTCATTTCGCTCTCGGTCGCTGCGCCGACGTTGATCACGGCCACACCGCCCGCGAGCTTCGCCTTACGCTCCTGGAGCTTCTCCTTATCGTAGTCGCTCGTGCTCTTCTCGATCGCGACTTCGATTTCCTTGATGCGGCCCTTGATCTTGTCTTCTTCGCCATGGCCGTCGATGATCGTGGTGTTGTCCTTGTCGACGACGATGCGCTTGGCACGGCCGAGGTCGGTCAGCACGGCGTTCTCGAGCTTGAAGCCGACGTCCTCGGAGACCACGTTGCCCTTCGTGAGGGTCGCGATGTCTTCGAGCATGGCCTTGCGGCGATCACCGAAGCCCGGCGCCTTGACGGCGCAGATCTTCAGCGTGCCACGGAGCTTGTTCACCACGAGCGTCGCGAGCGCCTCGCCCTCGACGTCCTCGGCGATGATGAGCAGCGGCTTGCCCGTCTGCGCAACCTTCTCGAGGACCGGGAGGAGGTCCTTCATGGAGCCGACCTTCTTGTCGTGGATGAGGATGTAGGCATCCTCGAGCGCGACTTCCATCTTGTCTGGGTCGGTGATGAAGTACGGCGAGAGATAGCCGCGGTCGAACTGCATGCCGTCGACGGTCTCGAGGGTCGTCTCGAGGCCACGGGCCTCTTCGACGGTGATGACGCCGTCGTTGCCGACCTTGTCCATCGCCTCGGCGATCAGGTTACCGATCTCCTTGTCGTTGTTCGCGGAGATGGTGCCGACCTGCGCAATCGCCTTCTTGTCCTTGGAGGGGACGGAGATCTTGTGGAGCTCTTCGACGATCGCCGCAACGGCCTTGTCGATGCCACGCTTGATGGCCATCGGGTTGGCGCCGGCGGTGACGTTCTTGAGCCCTTCACGGAAGATCGCCTGCGCGAGCACCGTGGCGGTCGTGGTGCCGTCGCCCGCATTGTCGGAGGTCTTGGTCGCGACTTCCTTCACCATCTGCGCGCCCATGTTCTCGATCGGATCCGCCAGCTCGATCTCCTTGGCGACGGTGACGCCGTCCTTGGTGACCTTCGGGGCGCCGAACTTCTTGTCGAT
>RFRI01000532.1 GCA_009924535.1 Verrucomicrobiota bacterium | reverse complement strand
TTTGCGGACAGTTTGCGGACAAGATATTGCCCAACTCTGCAAATCCTGCTCATTTCTGCTAACAGGAGGAGTGCTAGAATGTGAGGAAAATGGCTCTTTCGAGCGGTTTTCGCGTTTCAAAGTGGCGGAGAGGATGGGATTCGAACCCATCCTCTGTCAGGCTTTCGTTACATCCGCTCGACCGGCTCGATGCCGAGCAGGCGGAGGCCGGTTTCCATGACGGCGCAGGTGCGCGAGCAGAGCATGAGTCGTCGGGCCTTCACGGCGGGGTCGTCCACGATGACGCTGTCGGCGGCATAGAAGGTGCCGTAGGCGGCGGCGAGCTCGTGCAGGTAGGTGCAGAGGTGGTGCGGGCGGAGCTCTTCGAGCGCCTGGTCGAGCGCGGCGGTGAACGCCAGCAGCTTGCGGGCGAGCGCGATCTCGGCCGGGGTTTCCGGGTCGGTCGCGCCTTCTTCGCCCTGCCCCACGGCCAGGCCGCTCTTGCGGAAGATCGAACGGACGCGGACGACGGCGTACATGAGGTACGGCGCGGTGTTGCCTTCGAAGGCGAGCAACTTGTCCCACGAGAAAGTATAATCCATCGTGCGGTTCGACGACAGGTCGGCGTAACGCATGGCGGCGACGCCGATGGCCTTGCCGATTTCTCGACGCTCCGCTTCCGGTAGTTCCGGGCTCTTGCTCGTGACGGCGTCGTAGGCCCGCTGCGTGGCCTCATCGATGAGCGCTTGGAGGCGAACAGGGTCGCCGGACTTGGTCTTGATGGCCTTGCCGTCCTCACCGAGGATGGTGCCGAACCAGACGTGACGGAGGCGCGGTAGCTTGCGGTCCGAAGCCTTGAACCACTTGGCGCCGGTCAGGAAGAGCTGATGGAAGTGGTCCTGCTGTCGGCCGTCGGTGACGTAAACGATCTCGTCGGCCTTGAAGTGCTCGGCGCGGTAGAGGAGCGTGGCGAGGTCGGTCGAAGCGTAGTTCGAGGAACCGTCCTTCTTGCGGACGATGAAGGGCATCTTCGTCTCGGCGTCGCGCGAGAAGCGGGGCTCCTCGTCATGCCAGACCACGAGGGCGCCTTCGCTCTCCTCGGCCAGCTTGTGCTTGGCCAGCTCGGCGTAGACCTGGTCGACCTTGTCGCGGTAGAAGGACTCGCCGAGGATGAC
>RFRI01000531.1 GCA_009924535.1 Verrucomicrobiota bacterium | reverse complement strand
ACCCGCGGCGAATACAACCTGCCCTCGATCCTGCAGTTGGCCGGCGAACACCATATCTTCGTCTTCCGCCTCGATCACTGCGGCGGCATCCCCCTCGCCTTCCCGGTCCTCTGCAACGAACGCCAGGCCAAGGTCGGCGTCGCCGTCCGCGACGACGTCAAGAACCTGCGTGCCCGCGCGCCGTTCGACGACCGCGCCTTCATCGACATCGCCGACCACACGAAGAAGACAGGGCTGGTGAACACCGGCCTGCAGGCGCTCGCCGCCCATTTCCTGCGCCTGCAGATGAAGAAGTCGAAGAAGGTCCAGACCTCGAACTGGGCGAAGCCGCTCGACGAACGCCAGATCCAATACGCCGCCAACGACGCCTGGTTCAGCCGCGAGCTGTTCCTGAAGCTCGAGCAGGACGGCCTGATCCCGCGGTTCGAATGAACCCGGACGCCACCCGCGCAGCCGAGGCGTTGGGACTGAGCGCCACCCGCCGGCATATCTTCCTCTGCGTGAAGTCGACGGAGCAGGCCTGCTGCGGCGGGGAACTCGCGGCGAAATCCTGGGAGCACCTGAAGACGCGCCTGAAGCAGCTGGGGCTCTCGGAGAAGGGCGGCATCCAGCGCACGAAGGCGGACTGCCTCCGCGTCTGCGTCGCAGGGCCCGTCGCCGTGGTCTATCCCGAAGGCGTCTGGTATGGCCATTGCACGCCGGAAAACCTCGACCGCATCATCGCCGAGCACCTCGTCGGCGGCAAGGTCGTGGCGGACCTCCGCATCGCCGGGCCTACTTCGGCTTAGCGTCTTTTTTCTTCGGGATCTCGACCTTCTGGGCCAGCGCCCGGAGCTTCGGATAAAGTTCGGGGTACGGCACGTCCTGGACGGCTGAACCCGACTTCACAACCATCGACGCCGCCACACCGGCGGATTCGCCGAGGATCATCCACACGGGCTCCATCCGGATCGACGTCATGGCGATATGGCTGGCGGACACGCAGACGGGCACGAGGAGGTTCGTGCACTGGCCTTTCTTGGGGACGATCGCACGATAAGGGATCCGGTAGATGCCACGATGCTCGTCTTCGAGATAAAGCATGGAATAGTAGCCGCCCATGAGCGCGACCTTGCCGTCCAGCGCGACGGTGGCGTAGGGCCATTCGTCGACGCCATAGGAAGC
>RFRI01000054.1 GCA_009924535.1 Verrucomicrobiota bacterium | reverse complement strand
CTGCTCGAGGTCGCGGATGAGGCGCGCGATCGGCCGGTCGATCTCGGCGTGCATCTTGGCGACGGTCTCGTGGCCCTTACCGTGCGTGTCCCACTGGAAGAACGGCACGTACTCGGTGGTGACCTCGACGAAGCGGGCGCCGTTCTCGACGAGCCGACGCGCCAGCAGGCAGCCGCGGCCGAAGCGGCCGGTGTCATAATCCTTCTGCACTTCGGGCGCCTCGAGGGAGATGTCGAACGCGGCGCGCTCCTTGGCGCTAAGCAGGCGGTAGGCGTTGTCCATCGAGCGCAGCATGGACTCATGCTGATGGTCGCTGAGCAGGTCGCGGCTGGGCGTCGCGTCCACGAGCCGGCGGAACTCGCGGTCGCGGTTCACGAAACGGCCGGCGTCCATGCCCTTGGGCGGACGCACGGCGGCGGCGGCTTCCTCGGGGAACGGCAGGTTCATCGGGCCGTACTCGCCGCCGAAGAATCCGGCGGTCGTGAAAGACTTGAGTTCCTCGCTCTCGCCGACGCCTTCGAGGCGCTGGCCGATGTTGATGAAGGCGGGCATCACCGGATTGCGCGGGCCGAGCACGCGGGCCATCCACGCGCCGATGTGCGGGCAGGCGACGGTCTGCGGCGGCACGTAGCCGGTGTGCCAATGGAACTGGTGGCGCGAATGCAGGATGCTGCCGAGGTCGGGCTGCACGGCCGAGCGGATCAACGTGCCGCGGTCCATGACCTGCGCGATGTTCTCGAGTCCTTCGCAGATGCGGACGCCGTCGACGGAAGTCGGGATCGCGGGGAAGGTGCTGAGCACGCGGTCGTAAGACAGGCCCTTCTCGTAAGGAGCGTAACGCTTCGGGTCGAAGGTCTCCGGCGCGGCCATGCCGCCGGCGAGCCAGATGAGGATGACCGAATCGGCGGTGGCGGCGGGCTGGACGAGCTTCTCGCTCTCGGCGAGCAGGCGCGGCGCGCCCATCGACAGCGTCGCGGCGCCGGCGGCGGCCAGCATGCGCAGGAATTCGCGACGGGCGAGCGGCTCGGGCAAGGAAGGGTCAAGCGGCAGCGGGGAGTTCATGGCGATCAGCGGATGGTCTGGAATTCGGGGAGCATGCACACCGCCCACAGCAGGTCGGCGATGCCTTGTTCGGACAGGTCGGCGCCGACGATGCCGGCGGCGACCTTGAGTTCGGCCGGAGCGGGTTCGCGGCTCAGCGCGGAGAGGTAGAGCCAGCGCGCGAGCTCTTCGGGCGACGTCCACGTCCGCTTCTTCAGCTTGGCGGCGCCGGCGGAAAGGAGATTGGTCAGCGCCTGGCCGTTGGAAAGATCGATGGCCTCGAGCGTGCTCAGCTCGTTCGGACGCATGGAGACGATCTGCTCTCGGTTCGGACGACCCAACGCGCGCTGCAGCAGGTCGGACTTCATCAGGCTGGCACGGGCCGGCAGGCTGCTCGTGCCGCCGACGCCGGCGAGCATCTCGGCCATGCGGGCTTCGGCTTTGCGCCACGCCTCGCCCTTGACGAGCGAGACCGGCTGCCAGACGGTTTCGGCGACCTTGGCGGCGGCCTTGGCCTTGCCGGCGGCGGCGAAGGTCCCGCGGGCGTTCGGCAAGCTCGTCGTCCATTCCCAGGAAGCGTCGGTCGCCATCTTCACGTGGGCGCCCCCCTTGAGCTCGACGTTCACCTGGAACCAAGCGGGCGCCCCCCTTGAGCTCGACGTTCACCTGGAACCAAGCGGCGGCGACGTTCGGTTTCTGGCCGCCGTTATGTCCGACGAGCACGATCTGGTTCGCGCCCTTGAGCAACGCAGCCGTGAGGTCGAAGCTCTTCGGGTCGGCCCAGTTGTCGCCTTCGCCGATCTTCTTGCCGTTCACGTAAAGTTCGAAGCCGTTGTCGCAGGTGACCACGCAGGCGGCCGATTCCACGTCGGCGTCAAGGACGAGCTGACGACGGAAGGAACGCGTCTCGCCGGCCGCGGGCAGACGGCCTCCGGCGAGGTCGCCCGACCAGATCGGCGCGGCGAGCAACGGCTCCACGGCGGGCTTCTTGACGGCCGCGGCGGTGGGCGCGGCGCGCGGCACCTTGAGCTCTATCTTGGCCGGCGTGGTGCCGGTCAGACGCCAGACGGCGTCCACGAACTGCTCGGCGGTCAGCCGCTTGGCGCGGGGACCGCGATAGACGTAGCCCTTGTCTTCGGCATCGCGCGAGAGGATCTCGGCGCGCGACTGGTAGGCCTGCGAAGTCGCGATGAACTCGAGCACCGCCTTCAGGTCGTACTTGGATTCGACGAGGCGGTTGGCCAGGACGTCGAGCAGGTCCTGGTTCCATGGCTGCGTCTGCATCGCGTCGACCGGGTGCACGACGCCGCGGCCCATGAGGCGATGCCAGAGGCGGTTGACGATGGTGCGTTGGAAGCGGCCGTTCTCGGGATGAGTGATGAGCGCGGCGAGTTGGGCGAGACGCTCGTCGCGCGGCTTGGCGGCATCGACCTGCCCGAGCTCGGGGAAAGGCCAGACGGCGGCGGCGGGCTTGCCCGTCGGGATGTCGCACCGCACAAGCTCCATCGGATGGTCGGAGTAGATCGCGGCGAGTCCGTAGGCGTCGCGCAGCTTCCAGCGGTCGACGAAGCTGTCGTGGCAGGAGGCGCACTTCATGTTGATGCCGAGGAACGTCTGCGAGACGCTCTGCGAATACTGGAGTTCGGGCATCTGGGCCGCGCTCACGGCGCCGCGCCAGATGATGCCCTTCGCGAAGCCTTCGCTGTCCGCGGACGGCGCGATGAGTTCGCGGGCGAACAGGTCGTAAGGCTTGTTGGCGAGCAGGGAGACGTAAAGCCAGCTGGTGATCTGCTTGCGGCCGCCATCGATGTAGCCGGTGCCGGCGTAGTCATTGCGCAGCAGGTCGTTCCAGAACGCCATCCAGTGGTCGGCGTAGTCGACGTTGCGCGCGAGCAGCGAACGCACGAGGACGGCGCGCTTGTCGGGGCGACGATCGGCGGCGAACGCCAGCGCCTCTTCGGCGGACGGCAGGATGCCGACGAGATCGAGCGATACGCGACGCAGGAAAGTCGCGTCGGCGGCGACCGCCGGAGTCGGCGCGCCCTTTTCGGAGAGCCAACCGTCGAGCACGCGGTCGATCGGGTGCGGTCGACCGGCTTTCGCCGCCGGCAGGACGGGCTGACGTGGACGCAGCGGCGGCTCGTAGGCGGGCTGCTTGAAGGCGAAACCTTCGGTCCACACGGCGCCCTGCTCGATCCAAGCGCGCAAGGTGGCGACCTCGGCGGAGGTCAGGCGATCGCCCTTGGGCGGCATGCGCACGTCCGGATCGGCGCTGACGATGGCTTCGAGCAGCTTGCCCTTCTGCGCCTGACCTGCGGTCAGGACCGCGCCGTTCTCGCCGCCTTCCAGCAGCGAGGCGCGCGTGTTCATCGAGAGTCCGCCCTTCTTCTTGTCACCCGCGTGGCACTCCACGCAATGCTTGCGGAGAATCGGCACGACCTCGTGCGCGAAATCAACGGGGGCGGCGCCCAGCGACGTCGTCAGGAGCAAGCCGGCAAGAAGGGGGCTACGCATGCGGGCGCGGACGGGTCAGGGGACGAAGAGGATCGCGGCGGAGGCCGGGGCCTCGACCGACTGCTTGGTGTCGGTGAGCTTGCCGTCGCGGCCGATGCGGTAGGCGTTCAGCGTACCCGATTTCTGGCCGGCGCAGACAAGCCAGCGCCCGTCGGCGCTGAGGCCGAAGCCACGCGGCATGGCCGGCGTGCCGAGCATGTGCTGGAGCAGCGTGAGCTTGCCGTCCTGGGCGATGGCGTAGACCGCGATGGAATCATGGCCGCGGTTCGAGACGTAAAGCGTCTTGCCGTCGGGCCGGACGAAGATCTCGGCGGTGGAGACACCCTTGGCGTCGGCCCCGGCCGGCAGCGTCGGGAGGCTCTGGAGCTGCTTCAGGCCGCCATCGTGCTCGACGGAGAAGGCGACGACGTTCAGGCCCATCTCGGTGTTCACGTAGGCGAACTTGCCGTTGGGATGGAAGACGAGGTGGCGAGGTCCTTCGCCCGCGGTGACGCGCGCGGACTTCGGCTCATTCGGCGTCAGCAGGCCCTTGGCGGCGTCGAACTGGTAGATGAAGATATCATCCGTGCCGAGGTCGGCGACGTAGGCGCGGCCGTTCTTCGGGTGGAAGTAGACGCCGTGCGCGTGCGGACCGGCCTGACGACCCGTATTCGGACCCGAGCCGACGTGCTGGATCGAAGAACTCGCCGGAGCGAAGGAACCGTCCTCCTTGATCGGCAGAGCGGTGGTCGAACCGGAACCGTAGTTGACGACGATCAGGTTCTTGCGGGCGGCGTCGACGGCGAGGTGCGTCGGACCCTTGCCCTTGGAGACCTCGGTGTTCAGCAGGCGCAGCTTCTCGCCTTCGACGGCGTAGGCGGCGACGGCGCCTTCGGCGGCCTCAGCGGTGGAATAGAGGAACTTCGCGTCGGGGCTAAGCGCCAGATAAGAAGCCGACTTCGCCTCGGCGACGACGACCGGAGCGGAGAGCTTGCCGGTCTGGCCGTCAAGCGTGCAGCGCAGGACGCCCTGGGCGCCGGCGCCGGAGGTGCCGACATAGAAGACGTACGGAAGTTTGCCGGGCTTGGTCGTCTCGTAGCCGGAATAAACTCCCTTGTCGGACTGACAGCCTACGAGGACGACCGCGAGTGCGGCGAGGAGGAGACGATGGGCATTCATGATGATAAAGCGGGCGAAGGGGTAAGGCTATAGACTCCCCAAAGGGACGCCCGTTCCCACCCAAAAGTCGGCCAATGCCCCTCATTTTACGTTTCGGATAGAAAGTGGCGGCACCCCATTTGACGAACCCGCGACCTTGGGCATAATGAGCCTCGTAGCGCTCCTTCAGGCCTCCCCGACCTGACCTAGGCCGCCCCCTGTAGAAAATATTATACGATTTTATCAAGTTGTTATTCAACGACTTGTGTAAATACCCCCTTCCGACCCCCCTGTTTTAGCCCTATATATACAGACCCCTTTTATTTTCCACATGATCAACAACATCCCCCGCACCGCCAAGCCCGACGCCCTTACCTCCCTCCTCCGCTCCGACCTCCCCGACCTGGGCGAAATCCAGGTCAGCGTCGTCGAAACCTCCCCGGACCGCTCCAGCGAGGCCGACAGCCTGACGTGGTTCCTGAACGAGGCCAACCGCTGGCCGCGTCTCGTCGCCGAGGAGGAGCTCCGTCTCGGCCGCCTCATCAAGACCGGCAAGGATGACGCCGGCAACCTCACGCCTTCGGCCCAGGCCGCGTTCACCGAGCTCGTGAACCGTAACCTCCGCCTCTCTTACCACGCCGCCAAGCAGATGCGCGTCCCTCGCGAGGAGATGATGGAGCTCATCTCGGCCGGCAACATCGCCCTGCTCGGCGCCGCCCGCGACTTCGACGCGGACCTTGGCCATCGCTTCAGCACCTACGCCTTCTGGGGCATCCGCAGCGCCGTCATGCGTGAACTGAATTTCCTCCGCCGCACCGTCCGCCTGCCGCGCAATCTCCACGAACAGCTGTCGAAACTCCGCAAAGCCGAGGCCAAGCTGATCCAGGAACTCGGCCGCGAACCTGAAGAAGAAGAGATCGCCGCTGTCCTCGCATGTTCGCCGGAGAAGATCACCGAGCTGCGTAGCTACCAGCAGCACGGGCAGTCGCTTGACGCGCCCCTCGGCGAGGAAAGCGACACCACGTTCGGCGACACGTTGAAGGACGAGGACGCCACGACGCCGGCCGCGCACGCCGAAGCCGCCGACCACAAGGACGCGCTGCACGAAGTCCTGGCTCAACTGACGCCCCGCGAACTCGAGGTGACCCGACTCCGTCACGGGCTGGACGGCGAAGAGCTGACGCTCGACGCCATCGGGCAGCTTCAAGGCGTCTCCCGCGAACGCATCCGTCAGATCGAGGCCGCTGCGCTGCGCAAGCTGCACGAAGGCATCCGCCGATAACCCCCTTGAGTCGGTGGGAGGGTTCGCCATGATAACGGCGTGCCCTCCTCCCTTCGCCTCCTGCTTGTCGTCGGACTGACCGGTCTGCTGACGCCCGGCACGCAGGCGCAGCAGGCCGAGCCGTTCGAGGAACCGCCGATCAACTACTCGGCGACGCAGACGAACGACCGGGCCACGGCGATCAACGCCGCCTTCCAAAGCCGAGCCGACGAGATCCGCTCCATGCCGGCCAAGAAGCGGCTCAAGTGGTTGCTCGATGAGCTGGGCGTGCCCGTCGAATCGCAGCTGCTCGTCTTCAGCAAGACGAGCATGCAGCGCGACCTGATCAATCCCGAGACGCCCCGTGTGCTCTATTTCTCGGACGAAGCCTACGTCGGCTGGTCCGTGACCGGGTCGTTCGAGGTGGCCGTCTTCGACGCCAACCTCGGCACGACCTTCTACCTTTTCGACCAGCATGCGACGAAGAACGAGCCGCTCCTCGAGCGCAGCGGCGACTGCCTGCTCTGCCACTCGCGCCATGAGCACACGCCGACGCTGCGCACGCGTTCGACCTACCCCGACGGCAACGGCGAACCGCTCAGCGGGTCCGGCGGCGCCAACATCGCCCCGTCCACCCCGCTGGCCGAGCGCTGGGGCGGCTGGTACGTCACCGGCACGAAGGCGCCCTTCGAACATCGCGCCAACCTGACCGGGAAGAAGGCGGACGACTTCGAAGGGCCGAACGCGCTGCCGACGCGCAACCTCGCCACGCTCGACGGCGTCGTGGACACCCATCGCTACCTGCTCAAGACCAGCGACGTCATCCCGATGCTGATGCACGATCACCAGGTGCACGTGCACAACGTCCTCTCGACGGCCAACCAGGACGCCCGTATCGCCCTCCACCGCTGGCCGGCGATGCGCGAGATCCTCGGCCTGCCGAAAGACGCTCCTCCGCAGGGCTCCTGCGTCGTGGTCTTCGACAGCCAGGCCGAGAAGATCCTCGACGCCCTGCTCTGTCGCGACGAAGCCGCCTGGCCTTCCGGAGGAATCCAGAGCGACGGCGTCTTCGCCTCCGCCTACGCCAAGACCCGCAAGCCGGACGCCCGCGGCCGCTCCCTTCGCGACCTTGACCTGCAGACCCGCCTGTTCCGCTACCGTTGCAGCCCGCTGATCTATTCGCAGGGCTTCGCCACGTTGCCCAGGGAGCTGCGCGACATCGTCCTGCTCCGACTTTCCTCCGGCCTGCGCGCCTTCCCGCCCTCGCCTTCCTTCGGCCATCTCGCCGACGCCGAGCGCGTCGCGATCCACGAGATCCTGACGCAGACGATGCCCGACCTGCCCGCCGGCTGGGGCAAGTAAGGCGGGAACAGAAAGGGCCGGCCCTCTTCCGAGGCCCGGCCCTTCGTTCAGCCAGCGAAACGGCTTACTTGACGAGCGAAGCGAGCTTCTCGCGGATCGCGTCGGCCTCGATCTGGTAACCGGCGGCGGTCAGGTGCAGACGGTCCTTCATGATCTCGACGGTCAGCGTGCCGTCCGGTTTCAGGAACTTCGCGCCGATGTCGAAGAAGTGGACCTTCTTGCCGTCGTCAAGCTTGGCGATGATCGCGTTGACGGCCTGGTTCTTGGCGCGGCCGGGGTTGCCCTTCGGGTCTTCCTTCTCGCCGCGAGGGAAGATCGCGAGGAGGAGGATCTTGGTGTCAGGGGTGCGCTTATGGATGGCTTCGACGATGTTCTTGATGCCGGCGGCGATC
>RFRI01000530.1 GCA_009924535.1 Verrucomicrobiota bacterium | reverse complement strand
ATGGCGCGGCCACGCAGTTTCGAGTTCGAGGGCTTCAGGTCGATCATCAGGTTGCTCATGACCTTGCCCGAGCGGGCGAGCGCGAGCGTGGTGATCAGGTTGAGCACGAGCTTCGTCGCCGTACCGGCCTTGAGGCGCGTGGAGCCCGTGAGCACTTCCGGGCCGGTGTCAGGCAGGATGGCGCGATCAAGGAGAGGGTGATCTCGGTAGGCGGGGTTACACGAGACCAGGACAGTCTTGGCTCCGCGTCGTCGGGCTTCGGCGAGGCAGCCCCAGATGAAGGGGGCGTGGCCGCTGGCGGAGAGGCCGATGACGACATCGTTCGGCTTGATCGAGCGGGCTTCGATGGCGCGACGCCCCGCGTCGGCGTCATCTTCCGCCCCTTCGACGGCGCTCCAGAGGGCCTTGCTGCCGCCGGCCATGATGCCTTGGACGAGCCACGGCGGCGTCCGAAAGGTCGGCGGGCATTCGCTGGCGTCGAGGACGCCGAGGCGTCCGCTGGTACCGGCGCCGCAGTAGAAGAGCCGTCCGCCGGCGGCGAAGGCGCGCACGACTTCGTTCACCGTCCATTCGAGGTGGGCGGTTTCAGCTAGGATCTTGCCGGGCAGGGTGGCGTCTTCGTCGAGCATCAGGCGGATGGCCTGCGGTAGGGGCATCTCCGCGAAGCCAGTCGATTTCGGGTTGCGGCCTTCGGTCGGAGCGGCGGCGACCGGTCGCCAGGGAGCTGGCGCAGTCTTCGGCGTGAAGGGTTGGCTCGACGGCGCTGCAGCCTCGAGGCGGCGAGCCATCCGAATGGCTCCCCACGTCCCGGGACGGGACAGGCGGGTGACTTCGCTGCCCGGGCGGGCGGCGAGGATCTTGGAGGTCACCTCGTCGGCGAACCAAGGGTTCTTGAGGAGCGTCGAGCCGTTGAGGAGGAACTGGACCTTCTCGCCTGGAGTCGCGATACGGGCGGCGCAATGCACGGCGTCCTTGCTGAGTCGGTCGGAGGCGCGGCGGAGGATCGCGACGGCGATCTCGTCCTGGCGTGAGGCCGCGGCTTCGAAGACCACCTGGGCGAGCGAGGCGATCTCGGTCTTGCTGGCGGACATCGACCACTCGATCAACGCTTCCGGGTCGTTCATCTGGAGGAAGGCGAGCATGTCTCCGCCGAGGGCGGGCCAGCCGGC
>RFRI01000529.1 GCA_009924535.1 Verrucomicrobiota bacterium | reverse complement strand
CAGCGGCTCGACGGTCAGTTCGGACCCATCGACCCGGACGCCGAGCTCACGCCAGGCTCCGCCTTGGCGGATGAACCGATGGAAAGGCTGCGCGTCCAGAAGTTCGTTCGCGACGAGCACGCTGCGCGCCGGGAATTCAGGCGTGGTTCCGAATCGGAAGGTGCGTAGCTCGGCGAAGCGATCCGCGACGCCGGCATAATGCGACTGGCCGGGCTCCGCGCCGACCTCGACGAGGGCATGCGTGTGGAGTTCGCCGACCAGCGACTTCGCCGCACCGGCGATCAGCTGGCCGAACATGGGCCCGAGTGCCGCCGCCGTGGTGAAATCGGTGCCGGCCGCCTTGCCGACGCGTACACGTTCGGAGGCGTAATAGCCGAGACCCGGCGCATACAACGCCACCTCGACCAGCCGGGCGAACGAGACCACGCCGTCGCGGGCCTCGCGACGAAGCAAGGCGACGATGGCGTCATGACGGGCCGCGGGCTCCACGGAAGAACCGTTAAGCGGTCTTTTCCGCTCCGCCAGACGAATCGGGATTGAGCCGACCTCCGAATTGGGCTGACTACAGGTCGATGATCCTTGCGATCGAAAGTTCCTGCGACGAATCGGCCCTGGCGCTCTTCGACCCGGCCCGTGGACTCGTGCGCGAACTGATCAGCTCGCAGGCGGCGGAGCATGAGAAATACGGCGGCGTGGTCCCGGAACTGGCCAGCCGCATGCACCTCTCCGCCCTGCCCCTCCTGCTCGCGGACTTCTCCTCCGAGCTGAAGCAGGCGAAGACGATCGCCGTGACCCGTGGCCCGGGCCTGCTGCCGTGCCTGTCGATGGGCGTGACCCTCGCTCGCTCGCTCGCGCTGGCCCGCGGCCTCCCGATCGTCGGCGTCAACCACCTGCGCGCCCACGTCCATTCGCCGTTCATCGCCGTGCACGCACAGGAGCCGGCCGGCTTTGCCGCCGCCCGCGCCGCCCTGCTCCCGCATCTCGCGATCGTGGTCTCCGGCGGCAACACGCTGCTGGTGAAGCTCGACGAAAAGTTGCGGCTCACGGTCGTCGCCCGCACGGTCGATGACGCCGCAGGCGAAGCCTTCGACAAAGGCGCGAAGCTCCTAGGACTCCCTTATCCCGGCGGGGCGCTCATCGAGAAACAAGCCTCGGGAGGCGACCTGAAG
>RFRI01000528.1 GCA_009924535.1 Verrucomicrobiota bacterium | reverse complement strand
CGGCCTGTTGCGCCTGCCCGACGGCACGCGCCGCGTCCTCCTCGCCGAAGACAATGAGGTCAACCGCGAGGTCGCGAGCGCCCGCCTCCGCCGCGCCGGGCACGATGTCAGCGCCACGGTCGACGGCTCCGCCGCCCTGGACCTCTGGCGCACCAAGGAATTCGACGTCGCGATCCTCGACATCCAGATGCCGATCATGGATGGGTTGTCCGTCGCCGCCGCCATCCGCGCCGAAGAACAGGCTCGCGGCCGTCGCCGCACCTCGCTCCTGGCCTTGACCGCGATGACCCAAGAGCTGGATCGCGCCCGCTGCGAGGCCGCCGGCTTCGACGCCTACCTCGCCAAGCCGGTCCGCGGCGCGGAATTGCTCGAAAAGCTGGAGCTTCTCGCGGCCAGCCAGGAAGCCGTCCTCAGCCGCGTCCGCGACGACGAGTTCGCCGCCAATCTCGAGTCCGCCGAGACCGAGGACGCCGAGGATCTCAAGGCCGCGGCCCGGGCCTTCCTCCGGCACGCCGACGACATCATCGCCCGCCTGTGCGTCGCCCGCGACTCCGCCGAGTCCGACACCCTCAGCCGGGAAGCCCATGGCGCCAAGGGCATGCTCTCCCTCATGGCCTGCACGGGCCTCGCCCGCCTGGCCAACCAGATCGAACGACAGCCGACCGAGACCTCCGCCCGTGCCCGGACGGATGAGCTCATCGACGGCTTGCGGAAACTGCGTGAGACGCTACAGTCTCGTTCAGACCTGAGTCCTGATGGCCAAGCCGAAACTCAAACCCGAAATCAAGACTGAGACGCTGGTCTCGGCGGCGCCCAAGTGGAACGTCGTCGTCCTCAACGATCCGATCAATTACCAGGCCTACGTCGTCGTGGCTTTCATGAGCGTCCTGCGTATCGGCGCCCCTGAAGCCAAGAAACTCATGCAGGCGATCCACGCGGAAGGCCGTGCCACCGTCTGGACCGGCGACCGCGAACGCGCCGAGATGCTCGCGCTGGAACTGCAGCAATGGCACCTGAACTCCCTCCTCGAGAAAGATGGCTGAACTCCGCCTCACGATGACGCGAGAGGCGCGCACCGTCCTCAGCGACTTGCTCCGCCTCATCGCCCCCGCCGCCTCCCGCGTTTCGGTCAACCGCGCCAACGTGCCCGCCGCCGACGAAGAGATCGC
>RFRI01000527.1 GCA_009924535.1 Verrucomicrobiota bacterium | reverse complement strand
GGCCTGGATCTTGGTGGCGGCTTCCTTCGTGGCGGCGATATCGGCCTTCAGGCCTTCCTTGGCGGCGTCTTCGCCGAGAGCCTTCTTCGAAAGCTTCTTGAATTCCGGGTGGTCGGAAGAGGGCACGCCGGCTTCGCCTTCGGCCGGAGTCTTGGTGAGGTTGACCTTCACCGTGGCGGGGAAGCCGAACTCGATGCCTTCGCTGGTCGTGATGAGGCGGGGCTTCAGTTCGGAGACCTCGGTGAGGTAGCCGCCCTTGCCGACCTGGAGCTCATAATTCTTGGTGCGGTCGAGCTTGATCGTGGTAGGCGTGCGACCGACGGCTTCGCCGTTGAGGCGGATCGCGGCGGCGGACGGGTTCGACGAGACGACGATGGAATCGACGTTGGCGGGATCGATCGAGGTGTTGCAGCCGGTGATCGCGGCGCAGAGGACGAGAAGGGAGACGGAGATACGCATGGGTACGGAGGGCTTGGGGTGGATGAATTGCGTACAAATCCAAATCGGTTTCAACCCCTATTCACCTTATTTCCCTAAGGGTTGACACAGGCGGACTGTGAACAACCCTGTGAATAGGGAAGTTGGCCAGCATAGCTCAGTTGGTAGAGCAGCCGCCTTGTAAGCGGCAGGTCGTCGGTTCAAGTCCGACTGCTGGCTCCATTCCCCCGTTTTATGGGCCTATATCGCCTCGCTGGCTCAACCCTTGGCTTCCGGCTCCCAGCTCGGGCCGTGCCGGAGGGCGTCGGCCATGCGGATGACCGGGCGGATCGCGGCCACATCGTGCACCCGGAGCATCGAAGCCCCCTGGGCGATGCCCCAGGCCGCCGTGACGTCGTTGCCCGGGCCTCGGCGCAGCGGGTGATCTTCGCCGAGCACCAGGCCGAGCGTCGACTTACGACTTGTGCCGAGGAGCACCGGAAACCCTAGCGCGGCGATCTTCGAAAGGTCGCGCACGAGCATGAGGTTCTGCGCGGGCGTCTTGCCGAAGCCGAAGCCCGGGTCCGTCCATAACTGTTCGGCGGGCATGCCGGCAATGTCCCAGCATTGGCGAAACTTGGTTTCGCACGCGTCGGCACTCAAGGGGTTGTCTGGGTGGCCAATGGGGGTGTGTATTTCGTTCTCCCACACCCGGCCATCGTTGAGTTCGATGCGAATTTGTTGCGGCCACA
>RFRI01000526.1 GCA_009924535.1 Verrucomicrobiota bacterium | reverse complement strand
GAGAGCCAGAACGTCGCCTACACCGCGGAAGCCGTGAATCAGCAGGCGACCCCCGCGGTCGACTACTACCTGAAGGAGGGCAAGAAGAAGTTCTACCTCCTCGGCTCCGACTACGTCTACCCGCAGACGACCAACCTCGTCCTGCTCGAATATCTCCTGAGCAAGGGGGTGCCGCTTGCGAACATCGGCGGCGGCTTCCGCAAGGACGGCTCGGGGAAAATCATCTCCGCCGGCAAGTATACTCCGTTCGGACACACCGACTACCAGCAGATCATTGCCGAAATCAAACAGTTCGCCGCCTCCGGTGATGCCTGCGTGATCTCCACCCTCAACGGCGATACCAACGTGCCTTTCTTCAAGGAATACGCCGCGTCGGGCCTCACGGCCGAGACCTGCCCGGTCGTATCGTTCTCGATCTCCGAAGATGAGTTCCGCGCGCTCCCTGCCAAGCAGCTCGTCGGACAGTTGGGCTGCTGGACCTACTTCCAGTCCATCAAGTCCGATGCGAATAAAAAATTCGTGTCGAGCTTCCAGAGCTGGTTGAAGGACACCAAGGTGGACGGTGTGAAGAAGGAAGGCCGCGTGACCTGCTCCCCGATGGTTCTCTCCTACGTCGGTGTTTACCTCTGGAAAGCCGCCGTCGAGAAGGCCGGCTCCTTCGACGTGGATAAAGTCCGTGAAGCCTGGAAGTCCGGCGTGTCCTTCGATGGCCCCGGCGGCAAGGTCACGACCCAGCCCAACATGCACCTCACCAAGAACGTGTTCATCGGAGAGACCAAGGCGGACGGTCAGTTCAAGATCCTGAAGTCTTTCGACAACGTCTACGGCGAGCCCTGGCTGAAGGGTAAGTTCAAGTAAGCCGGATATTTGTCAGTCGTCGGTGCTTCATAGCGAGGGCGGACCTGAGGGGGTCCGCCCTCTTCCTTTTGGCATGGTAGTTGCTCACTACTCATCATCGTGCGGAAGACTTTCATCCTAATCTCGGCCTTTCTCGCAGGTTTCGCCGCGGCTTTAGCCGAACCACCACAGGCCATCATCGCCCGCGCGGCGGTCGCGAAGTCGGAAAAGGCGCAGGGAGAGATCCTGACGGAGCTCATGGGCAACGCGGATGAGTCCATCCTCCCGCTGCTCGACGCCTGGCGTAAGGATCGCCTCTTCCTCTACGAGGTT
>RFRI01000525.1 GCA_009924535.1 Verrucomicrobiota bacterium | reverse complement strand
CTCAGAGGAGGCGTCAGGCACGTTTAGTCCTGTGCCGCCTACGGTCAGGTAGGTCGCCCCGCCACTACGGCTGAGGTCCGTGGCCATGAGGGTATTTAGTTCGCTGCAGGAGTCATAGGTGGAGCTGAGAGAGCTGTTGTTCTGGCTCGTGAGGCGGTCTCCCGGCCAGGAGCTCAGTAGCACGCGAGCCTCAAAGACGCCGCTGTTCTGGAGGGTCACGGTGATGGCCTCCCCGCTGGTTCCATTGACTACGGCCAGCGGGTTGCCGGTTGCGTCGGTGCAGTTCATCCAGAAGCCGCCCCGCGTATCCAGTCCGGAGGTCGCGGTCATGGGCACGACCGGCACGCTGGCCGTGACCGGATCGCGCAGGAAACGACGCGTACTCGGGAATGCGGGCGGAGGGCCTTCGGCGGCGTAGGAGAAGACCCGAAACTCGCCGGGTTGCAGCACGGTGTCGACGCCGACGTAAGCGCGGAAGCTTTCGATCGAGTTCACCGAGGTGTCGGCACCGGCGGCAAGTTCGCCGATGCTCCGTGTCCAGGTTTCTGTATTCTTCTGGAACTTGAGTTGGAGTGTCTCCCAGTTTCGGAAGGAAAGGCGTAACGCCGAATTCTCCGAGGAGGAACTGTCGCGTGCGAGTCGCAGGCTGACATTGTAAGGATTATGCAGTACGATCACGGGCGAGACCGTCAGTCGGAGGATGCCGTCGCCCTCCTGGAGCCCCCACACGACGAGTTGTCGGCAGACGTATGGGGAGACGGCCACCTTGGTCGGCTTGGGCGGATACAGGCCATTGATGGTGGTGGAGTTAAGGAAATCTCCGGTCGAGTCGGCACGGTTATAGAAACGCCCGTAATGGGTGCGATCTCCGTAGGCCGAGGCGGCGAGAGCGGCCGCGTTGGGGAAATGCGCACGGGCGTTCAGCTCCGGGGCGACCGGGTTGAACCAGTTGAGCTCCTTGTAAAGGCGGTGGTAGTTGCGCAGGGATTCCCAGGTCGGTCCGCGCGTGGTGCCGGTAAGGTTGACGAACGAATAGAGCGGGGCGATGTTACGCGTGAGGCCGTCATGCTTGATCGTGACCTTGGCGTCGATGTAGGCTCTCCGATCGGTACTTCCGTTGGGGCTGAAGGTGTAGGTCGCCCCCGAGAGTTGGGCCCCTGCGGAATCCTT
>RFRI01000524.1 GCA_009924535.1 Verrucomicrobiota bacterium | reverse complement strand
TCGGGCTTGGCGGCGCGGCGATCGAGGAAGGACAGGGCCGCTTCGGTCTGCACGACGACGCGGAAGCGGTTGTCGGCGACGACATGCGGAGCGTCCGTGAAGGGTTTCCCCTGCAGGTCATGCGAGGCGTAGAACTGACGCAGCTCGCCGCGGAAGTATTCGTCAAAACCCTGGGCGTGAGGCATGTGCTCCTTCGAGACACGCAGGGCCTTCTCGCCTTTCTTGCCCCCTACGAGGTCGAGGTGCCACTTGCCCACCTGACCGGTGACGTAGCCGGCGGCCTTGAGGCGTTCGGCGATGGTCAGCTGTTCGAGGGGGAGCGGGCCCTTGTTGTTATCTTCGACGCCGAAGCGCTGCTGGTAGCGCCCGGTAAGCACGCCGGCGCGGGACGGGACGCACTGCGGAGCGGAGACGTAGCCGCGGGTGAAGCGCACGCCCTCGCGGGCCATCGCATCGAGATTCGGCGTGCGGATGTCCTTGTCCGATCCTTGGACCCCGAGGTCCGCCCAACCGTGGTCATCCGAGTAGATTAGGATGATGTTCGGCTTATCGGCGGCATGAGCCGCGACGGCGAAGAGCAGGAGGCCGAGGATTCGCATCACTTCTTGGTTTCGACTTTGGTGCCGTTGATCGTGAGGTTCTTCACGTCGGCGCTCTTCGTGCCGGCCAGCCAGCTGCGTGCTTTCTCGGTGGCGACGTAGGGGTGCTTGGCCTTGAGTTCGACGCCGTCGAGATTGGCGGCCATCTCGTCGCCCTTCCATTCGACGCGGAGGTGGTGCCAGTCGCCCTGCTTGGCGGTGACCTTGGTCGTGGCGATGGTGTGAGAAGGGGCGACGGAGTCTTCGGCGATTGATAGCGCGATCGGCGTCACGACGACGCGGGCGACGTGCTTGGTTCCATCGCAGCCGACGAGGAAGCCGCCAGGGGCGTTCTGACGGAAATCGAGTTCGATGACGGCGGCGGAAAGGCCAATCTTATGGTGCAGCACCGGGACATGTTTCTGTTCGGGGATGTCGATCATGTGCAGGACGCCGTCTTCGGGGACCCACTTGCCGCGCGCGACGCTCCAGTCAGCGCCAAGCGCTTCTTTGAACGTAGGCGCGGCCAGCGAAGGCAGGGGTTGCTCGTTGAGCATGGGCTTGAGGTCGGCGCCGAAGGCGAGCGAAGCGAG
>RFRI01000523.1 GCA_009924535.1 Verrucomicrobiota bacterium | reverse complement strand
CGAGCACCTCGGCGATCGCGGCATTGGCCTCGGCGAGCGAGAAGAAGGTCTGCTTGCGCAGGCGTCCGAGAATGCAGCTCTGGGCAAAGCGCACGGCGTTCTCGACCTTCGCCTTGTCCTTCGGGCGGCGTGGCCGGGCCGGTAGGACGCCGACGCCGTAGTGGGACGCCATCATGCCGTAGCTGCGGTTGATCTCGGGATCATGGAAGCTGGCGCGGTTGACGCCAGACTTCAGGTTGTCCGGCACGATCAGCCGGGGCACGCCACCGAAGAAGGCGAACATGCGCACGTGCGAGCCGATCCAATCCGGGAGCGTCTGGGTCCAGGTCGCCTCGGCGAACGTATAGCTCGACGCGCCGAGCACGCCGACGAACAGTTCCGCCTCGCGAACCTCGCCGGTCTTGCGATCGATGATCGGCACCCTCTTGCCGGAATAGTCCACGAAGGCCTTGTCGCCAGCGGCATGCTCCTGGCGCATCGTCGGCGACAGGCGCTGCTCGAAGCCGCGGAACAGTTCGCAGAAGCGGCTATAGCCGTATCCGTCGGGATGGACGCTGCGATATTCCTCCCAGAGGATCAGCAGCGTGACGCCCGGCTTCTTCAGCTCGATGGAGAGCTCAGCCCAATCAGGCTCCTGGCGTCGCCGTTGGCCCTGCTTGACCCCGGCGCGGGCGAAAAGCCGATGCTCCAGCGCATCGTCGGTCAGTTCTCCGGGCAATGGCCAGGTCAGCCCCGCCATGGCTGCTCGCTTCAGATTATCCTGCACGGTGCTGCGTGCAACGCCGAGCATCACCGCGATCTCGCGGCTACTTGTTCCACTTCCGGCAAGCCGGAGCATCTGTCGTAATTGTCTCATGGTCAGCCTTCTCTTCGCCGGCATCAAAATCTCCTCGTGTACCGGGAGGCTTGATGCCAAAGTTGCTGACCCAGAGGGGATTGTTAGTGCCGAAATCCGGCCGGTAATTGATTGGAATCGTGGCCGGCTTCAAATCGGAACGGTGGCCGGATATTGATCGGAATGCCGGCCGGCTTCACGTCGGAATCCGCACTTTAGTGTTGGCCAGCTGATTTGGGGGCCGATCAGCGACAAATATGGCCGCAGAGTGCCAATCGCGGCCGGCATCGCGCTATTCATCCTCGGCTCTGCGGGCTGTGCGATGGCGCAAAGCGC
>RFRI01000522.1 GCA_009924535.1 Verrucomicrobiota bacterium | reverse complement strand
CATGCAACGCTTCTTCCACGACGAACTCCGCCAGCTCCGGGACGACCTGATCCTGATGGGCGAACGTTCGCTCGATATGTCCCGTCTGGTGCTCCGCGCCGTCGAGACCGGTGACGACTCCCTGGCCCTCCAAGTTCGCGGCATGGACGACCGCGTCGACGAGCTCGAGAAGCGCGTCGACCGCGAAATCATGCGCTACCTGACGCTGTTCGGTCCGATGGGCAGCGATGTCCGCCTGCTCCTCGCCGCCCGCGATATCGGCCATGACCTCGAGCGTATCGCCGACGAGGCCTCCGTCATCGCCAAGCGCGCGATGGTCATCTCTGAGCGCGGGCCGCTGAAGAACCTTCTGCACGTCCCGGCCGAAGGCATCATCGCCTGCGAAGTCCTTCGCCTGGCGCTCGACAGCTTCATCGAGGGCGACATCGCCAAGGCCCGCTTGGTCCTGGAACGCGACGCCGAAATCGACGCCCTGAACCGCAGGAATTACGAAGAGCTGTTTGGCAAGGCCGGCGACGCGACCAAGGTGTCCGCCTCCCACGTCGAGCTGATCTTCATTTCCAAGGCTCTCGAACGTATCGGCGACCACTCCAAGAACATCGCCGAACAGGTCATCTTCCTGCTTTCCGGCGAGGACGTCCGCCACGCCCGCTAAACTTGCCGCCGGAAAAGTCCCCCTTGTCGGGGGGCTTTCCTGTGGTATGATGCGGGGATGGAAGTCGCACGACGTCTCGGAGTCTTAGTCCTCGAATGGACCTCCCTCGCCTTGGGGGTGTTCCTGGCGAGTCGCTTCAACTACCTGACTTACGCCGATTCGGTCACCTTGGCCGTCGTGGCGGTCGTGCTCGGATTGTTCAACTCCTTCCTGCGGCCGTTCCTCCTGGCGATCTTCATGATTGTTTCGATTCCGCTTCTCATCCTCACCCTTGGTCTGGGGGCCTACTTGGTGCTGTTCCTTACTAACGGTGCCATCCTCTACCTGACCAAGGAGCTCGTGAAGGATCTGCACCTGAACAACTGGGCCATGGCGACTTTGACCATTTCTATCACCTCCTGGATGATCTCCTCCGCGGTCGGCATCGACCAGCTCAAGCCGTTGCGCCGGGCTAATGAAGCCAAGGCCAACGCCCAGAAGGCCAAGGACGACGCCATCGATATCTGAGCCGAGCGAGGCTCGCCAGGGGTA
>RFRI01000521.1 GCA_009924535.1 Verrucomicrobiota bacterium | reverse complement strand
GACCATCCTTGGTCGGCCGAGCGGTCGAGCAGGGATGCTCGACCCTACCGATAACAGGTATTGGCGGTTAGCGGTTGGCGGTTGGGAGCACAGGAGGCAAAGAGGCAGCACGCGGTGCGGCCCCTACTTGGAGTCGGCGAATTCGTGGAGGCCGAGGTCCCAGGTGGCGGGCTTGGCGGGGCCTTCGAGGCCGTGGCGCATGGCGGGCACGGCTTGGGGGTGGACGGAGCCGGTGAAGGTCAAGGGATCGATGCCGGCGCCACGGGCGGGGGAGCCGGCGGCGAGTCTGAAGCCGTTACGGATATCGCGGATCTGCTGGGTGCCTTTGTTGAAGTCGAAGACGGGCATGGCCGGGGCGACGAATCCGGGATCGCGGCCGAGGAGGGCGCCGGGTTCGGATTTGAGGTCGAGGTCGCCGCCAAGCGCCGGCTGACCGTAAAGGTTGTGGCTGGTCCGGAGGTTGCGCAGGGAAGCTGGCGCATTGCGGTGCCTATAGACGGGCTTGTCGCCGTTCTCGACGAAGAGGTTATTGAAGCTGAAGAGATTCAAGGCCGCCCCGCCTTTGGCTCCTGGATTATCGGTGATAGTGATCAGCGACGGCGTGGTCTCGTTGCGATAGAAGACGTTGTTGTAGAGCAGGGAGGTGTCGGGGCCTTGGAAGCCGAAGGCCGCTTCGCCCTTGAGTCCGACGAAGAGGTTGTTGCGGACCACGAATCGTCCGGAGGGGTAGGGCGGATTGTAGTCACGCCACTCGCCGGCGTTCTGGTGTCCGGATTGTACCGGTACGTTGGCGTGGCCGCCGCCGACGGAAGGCCCGAAGATGTTGTCTTCCCAGAGGATGTCGAAGCACCCGCCTTTGCAATAGATGAGCGTGTCGCCGACGCCGTCCTTTTGGAAGAACCAGCAGCCGCGGATGGTGATCTCGAAGTCGCGGACGCGAGTGTCCATGCCTTCTTGGAAGGCCTTCGTGCTCTGGTCGCGGCTGGCCGGGTTCCAGATACAGCAGCGTTCGATGAGCAGACGTCGGGTATCGGAGACCTTGACGCAGTCCGAGTCATTGGGGGCGTCGTGGATATAGCACTCGCGGATCGTGATGTCGGTGCAGTTCGTCACGTTGACCATGCCGTCGCCGGGCTTGCCAACGCCGAGGATCGAATGGAGGTCGAAGCCTTCGATCGTGACGTCCTCCACGTGGTCG
>RFRI01000053.1 GCA_009924535.1 Verrucomicrobiota bacterium | reverse complement strand
CTCGTGGTCGACCACGAGACGGTCGCCATCCTCGAAGCCTTGCTCCGCCGTTATCAGCCCAAGTCGTACCGCGAGGCCAAGTTCAAGCCTTGAGCTGCACGCCGAAGAACCGCAGCACCTTGTTGACGTAACCGCGCAAGAGGTCGCGTTCCGGGTAACCTAGCTTGTCCAGGTAGATGGCGTAGAAGACCATGCCGGCCAGGCCGGCGATGCCCATGGACAAGATAAGATTGAGCTTCTCGTTGAGATGTCCGGTGAAGACGTTGTGCAAGGAGGTGTACCCTTGGAACGCGATGACCGCGAGGACGACGGACCCGAAGAAGACTTGGATGGCGGGCTTCAGGAGGCTTTCGGTCAGAAACTCCGGCGCATGCTTCTTCAGATAATGCCTGAGGACGAGATACTGCCAGATCGTCGAGATGGTGTTGGCCAAGGCGAGCCCTTCGACACCCTTGCCCATCCAGACGGCCACGAGCGAACCCACGGCGTTCACGGTCAAGGCATGGAGCGCGGCGATCAACGTGACCTTGGTCTGGCCGGCGACGTTGAGCGCGCGGGTGACGATGGAGATCATCGCGTAGAACGGCATGGCGATCGCGAACAACACCAGGAGATTGCTCGTCGCCAGGCAATTGCCGGCGTTGAAGCGACCGTACTGGAACAACAGCTGGACGATGGGCACGGCCAAGGCGGCGAGGCCGAAGGCGGCGGCGACGTTGATCGCCAGGATCAGCCGCATCCCTCGACCATAGTTCCGGGCGAGGGCCGGGACATCGCGGCTGGCGAAAGCGGTGGCGAGCGCCGGAAAGATCACCACGGCGATCGAGGCCGAGAACAATCCGATGGGGAGCTCGACGATGCGGTTGGCGATGTAGTAATACATCAGGCCGGCGTCGCTGACCTTGAAGGCGATGCCCCGGGAGACCAACACGTTGACCTGTTGGACGCCGGCGCCCAAGGCGGCGGGCAAGAAGGCCAGGCTGAGGACCTTCCAGGCTCCTTGATCCGCATTCGTAAGCCGGGAGGTCCAGCCCTCTTGCCTCAACCCCCAAAGCGGAATCAACAGCTGGAACGCGCCGCCGACCAGCGCCCCGGCGCAGAGCCAGACGGCCTTGCCCATGTCGGTGTCGGCGAGGTTATCGCCGAAGACCCCGAGTCCGACGATCATGCAAAGGTTGAGCACGCCCGAGGCGATCTCGGCCAGGCCGAAACGGCCGCTTAGGTTCACCGCCGACGTGAACAGCGCGGCGACGCAGATCAGCGGCATGTAAGGCATGCAGATGGCGGTGAGGATCGCCGCCGAGGCGTCGGCCGGCCGGATCAACGCCCACAGCAGCGCCGCACCGATGCCGACCATGGTCAGGCCGAGCATCCACGGGAAGACCTTCCGCAGGACGAAGTTCAGGAAGCCGAAAGCGCCCAGTCTCCCATCCTTGACCGACTTGTCCGCCAGCACCGGGACGATGGCCGCGGTCAGGGCACCTTCGCCCAGCAGTCTGCGGAACAGATTCGGAATCTGGAACGCCAAGATGAAAGCCGAACCGATGGCCGAAGCGCCGAAGATGGCCGCGGTCAGTTGGTCACGAAACAGACCGAGCACGCGCGAGACCATCGTCCAGGAGGCGGTCTTCGCCATGGCCTGGTACTGGCGCGTCTGCTCGCTCATGGGTTCAGGGCTGGATGGCGCGCATGCCTTCCTCGAGCACCGCGCGAAGCGCAGGGACGAGATCCGTGCGCGGCACTTCGGCTTCCGAGCGATCGGCCAGGCTGCGCACCTTGGCGACGCCCTTGGCGACCTCGCTGCCACCGTACACGAGCGCATACTTCGAACCGGCGACCTCGGCGGCCTGGATGAGCTTGGGGAACTTGCCGTCCTTGAGGTTGTACTCCACGCGGAAACCGGCGCGACGCAGGTTCGCGATGTCTTCCAGCGCGGCATTACGGGCATCGTCGCCTAGGATCATGACGTAGAAGTCCGGGCCGTCGGCGTAGGCCGGGATAAGCTTCTTGAGCTCGAGCAGGTCACGCAACGTGACGTCGCCCATGCCGAAGCCGACCGCCGGAAGGTCCGGACCGCCGAGCTTCTTGACCAAGGCGTCGTAGCGACCACCACCGGCCAGAGCGCGGGCTTCGCCGCCTGTCTCGAAAGCCTCGAAGACGAAGCCCGTGTAATAGGCCAGCCCGCGGACGATCGTGAGGTCGATGGCGACGCATTCGCCGAAGCCCATGGTAGTGAGCGTGCCGAGGAGATGCTTCCATTCGACCAGACGTTCGGTCATCGAGCCGTCGCCGGCGGCGAGCTTCTCGAGGTCGGCCAGGGACTTCGTGTTGGCGAACGCCCGGGCAGCTTCAAGGGTCTTGGCGGGATCGACTTCCGTCCCGGTGAGCGCCGCCGTCATGGCGTCGAGCAGGTCCTTGGGCGCACCGCGTTCCAACTTGTCGACCACGCCGAGCACGGCGCCAGCCTGGGCCTCGGGGACGCCGAGGCTGGCGAGGTAGCGGAACCAGAGCGTACGATCCGAGACGCGGATGCGGAAGTCCTGCTGCGTGAGGCCGAAGCCCAGCAGACAGTCGGCGCACAACGCGATGATCTCGGCGTCGGCGGCGGGACCGGCTTCGCCGAGCAAGTCGGCGTTGAGCTGATAGAAAGCACGCAGACGGCCCTTCTGCGGCTTCTCGTAGCGGTAGTTTTCGCCGATCGCGAACCAGCGGATCGGCTTGGGCATGCCGTTGGCCTTGGCGCCGACCATGCGGGCCAGGGACGGTGTCATCTCCGGACGAAGGCTGACCTTGCGGCCGCCCTTGTCCTCGAAGTTGAAGAGCTGGCGGACGATTTCTTCGCCCGACTTCTCGGTAAAGAGTTCGAGCGGCTCGAGCACCGGAGATTCCCATTCGCGGAAACCGTAGCGACGGCAGGCGCGACGCCAGACGTCCATGACATGGCCGAGGACGGCGCGGTCTTCAGGGTAGAACTCCCGGAAACCGGGGAGCGTTCGAATATCGGACATCGCGAAGCGTAATTACTGAGCGGGCTTCTCGACGTCGTAGGACTTCAGCTTGGCTTTCAGTTCCTTGCCGGCCTTGAACTTGATCACCGCGCGCTTCGGGATGACGACATCCGTCTCCGGGCGGTTGGGGTTACGACCGATGCGGCTCTTGCGGACCTGCACCTGGAAGACTCCGAAATTACGGAGTTCGACGTCACGGCCGGACAGCAGCGCTTCGCTGATGGCGTCGAGAGTCATCTGGACCGAGTCGCGGATATGCTTCTGCGGGTAGCCCTTGTCCGTGAAAATCTTGAGGACGATGTCGCGCTTGGTGAGGTTGTTGGACATGACGTTGCGTAAGTGTTGATAGACAAAGGCATGGGAAAGCGGCCGTGGCAATACCACACCCGAAAAACCTTACTCCAGGTTCTGGACCTGTTCCCGAATGCGTTCGATCTCGGTTTTCGCCTCCAAAACCAGCTTGGTCGTGGCGATTTCCGAAGCCTTGCTGCCGATGGTGTTAACTTCTCGGAGCAATTCCTGGATCAGGAAATCCAACTTTCGTCCACAATTAGGCAGGGCAAGCTCGGTCGAAAACTGGTCGATGTGGCTCTTGAGGCGGACGACTTCTTCGGTGATGTCCGAGCGGTCGGCGAACAGCGCGAGTTCCTTGAGCACCCTCTCGTCGCTCACGTCGAGCGAGAAGCCTGCGTCCTTCAGTCGCTTGAGCATCGCGTCGCGATGGCGGACCGGCGCGACCTTTTCAGCCAGCTCCATGCCTACGAACATCGTGGCCATCTTCGCTATCCGCTCCTGAAGGTCTTTGGACAAGGCAGCCCCTTCTGACAGCCGCATCGCGACGAGATGCCCGAGAGCTTCTTCAAAAGCGGAACGGACGGCGGCTTCGGCCTCGGCAAAGTCTGGCAGGACGACGGAGGGTCGACGGCTGCTTTCGGCGAGTCGTAACAGCAGTTCGCCATCCGCGTTCAACTTAAGGCCGCAACGAGCGGCGAGTTTCGAAAGTTCATCGAGGCTGCCGGCGACGGCTTCGTGATCCCAGTGGCGTTGCGTCGCCGAGGCGGCGGCCTGCGTGATGCGGGCGGTGACCTTGCCGCGCTGCAGTCGGGTGCGGATCCACCCCGAAGCGGCGGACTCCAACGCCGGCCAGGCTTCCGGCCCGAAGACCGAGACCTGAAGGTTCTTCTGGTTGACCGAAGCGATCTCGACCGAAAGGCGGACGCCGGGGAGGTTGATCTCCGCTCGGCCGAAGCCAGTCATCGAGGAAGCGGCCATGTTCAGAGCTTGATCTCGGTGCCCATCGCGCGGGCGGCGCTCCACACGTCCTTATCTCCGCGGCCGGAAAGATTGATGATCACCACCTGCTCTTTAGGCAAGGATGCGGCGAGCTTCACGCCGTGGGCGACGGCGTGACTGGACTCGAGCGCCGGGATGATCCCTTCGGTGCGCGAGAGGAGCTGGAAAGCCTCGAGACATTCGCTGTCGGTGGCGTGAGCGTAGTCGACGCGCTGCTTCTCGCGATAATAAGCATGCTCGGGACCGACGGCGGCGTAGTCCAGGCCGGCGGAGACGGAATGCGTTCCTTCGATCTGCCCTTCTCCGTCCATGAGGATGTTCGTCATGCAGCCCTGCAGCACGCCGAGACGGCCGCCGGCAAAACGCGCGGCGTGTTCGCCTTTGCTGATGCTGCGACCCCCGGCTTCGACGCCGATGAGGCGGACACCGGGCTCGTCCAAGAACTCGAAGAAGGCGCCGATGGCGTTGGAGCCGCCGCCGACACAGGCGACGATGGCATCAGGCAGGCGGCCTTCGGCACGCAAGATCTGCTGCTTGGATTCGATGGAGATGATCCGATGGAAATCACGGACCATCATCGGATAGGGATGCGAACCGTAGGCCGTTCCGAGGATGTAATGCGTCTCGCGGACGTTGGTCACCCAGTCGCGCATGGCCTCGTTGACGGCTTCCTTGAGCGTGCGCTGGCCGGCTTCGACGCCGCGGACCTCGGCGCCCATGAGGCGCATGCGGTAGACGTTCAGGGCCTGACGTTCCATGTCGGTCGCCCCCATGTAGATGACGCATTTGAGCCCGAAGCGGGCGCAGACGGCGGCGGTCGCGGTACCATGCTGGCCGGCGCCGGTCTCGGCGATGATACGCTTCTTGCCCATGCGGATAGCGAGCAAAGCCTGGCCGATCACGTTGTTGATCTTGTGGGCGCCGGTATGGAGCATGTCCTCGCGCTTGAGGTAGATGCGGGCGCCGCCGGCGTGCTTGGTCAGGGACTCGGCGAAGTAGAGTCCGGTCGGACGTCCGGCATAATCGCGCAGCATGTCCGCGAACGCCTGCTGGTAGGCCGGATCGCGACGCGCTTCGTCGTAGGCCTTCGTCAGGTCCAGCAAAGGCGTCATCAGGGTCTCCGGGACGTACATGCCGCCAAACTGGCCGAAACGGCCGCGGGCGTCCGGGACGCGGAAGCGAGGTTCGGTGGTCGGGATGAGGCTGGAGGCCGACATGGTCGTGATGTCCTGCATAAAGCGGGAACCTTACTCAAGGGCAAGCGACAAGGGCTTTTGACGGCTTTCCTTGCCCTGGCACGGGCGGAAGCCTAATCCTCGGCCATGCTTCGCTTAGCCTTCGGCCTGTGGCTGCTTTCTTCCCTATCAGCCTTTGCCGGTTACGGCCCGACGGTGACGCCCGAGGAAGTTCGGCGCGAGTTCACCTATCGGCGCGCCCTCGTCACGGGGACGGTGGAAGGCGTAACGGAATATCTGCCAGTCAGCTCGACCGGGCATATGATTATCAGTGACACGTTGCTCGGCGTCCCGAAGTATCCTGACGTCACTGTCGCCGGCCTTGCTGACCGAAAAGGACGCGCTGTTTCCCTCGAGCGTATCGCTGACGATTACATCGTCATCATCCAGCTCGGCGCCATCCTCGCGGTGTTCGTCGCCTTCTTCGGACGCATCAGCACGTTGGTGTCCGGCTTGTGCCGATGGGAAAGTCCTTCGGTCGAACTTGCTCAGGCCATCATCGTGGCGTTCATTCCTGCGGCTCTGCTCGGCTTCCTGTTCAAGGATGCCATCACGGCCTACCTTTTCTCGGTCGAGGTCGTCGCCGCGGCCCTGCTTGTCGGCGGTCTCGTCATCCTGGTCGCCGAACATCTGCTCCCGCAGGCCCGTGCCGCGCGCTCCGACGAGGTCGCCGCGATCGGCTGGCGCTCCGCCCTGACTGTCGGCCTCTGCCAATGCTTCGCCTTGATTCCCGGGACGAGCCGTTCGCTTGCGACCATCCTCGGAGGTCGTCTGGCCGGACTTTCCCATGCCGCTGCGACCGAGTTTTCCTTCCTGGTCGGACTGCTGACCCTCTCCGCCGCCTCGGTCTACAAGATGTGGTCGCTCGGCCCTGCCCTGACCCAGGTCTACCCGGCCGGCCCGGCGAGCGTGGGCCTGCTCATCGCCGCGGTCACCGCGTTCGTCTCGGTGAAGTGGCTTGTGGGCTACGTCTCGCGGAACGGACTGGGCGTGTTCGCCTGGTATCGCATCGCCTTAGGCGGTGTGATCCTGGCAATCCTCGCGCTGAAGTGAGACCCGCTTAGGCGCCGAGATCGAAGCCTTTGCGGTACTCTCGGCGGACGTAGGCGTTGGCGGCCTTGTCGTTCGTGACCTCCATCTTCGCGCCGTCCCACAGGAGTTTGCGGTCAGGGAAGCGCGACGCGAGGTTGCCCATGAGCACCATCTCGGAGAGCGGGCCGGAGTAGTCGAAGTTCGACGAAGCGGCGATGCCGCCCTTGCAGGCGCGGATCCAATCCTTCTCGTGGCCGGAAGAGTTGCCGGGGATGCGTGGGATGGTCTTCTCGAGCTTCTTGGCCGCGTCGCGGAGGTCGGCGTTGAGGATGCGGGGATTGAGGCCGTAGCAGCCGCAGACGAGCTTGCCCTTGTCGCCGATGAAGTAGCAGCCGCCGTTGGGGTCGCCGAACGGCATGTCATCCTCGAGTTCGTCGGGGCGCTGGGGCATCAGGCCGCCGTCCCACCAGGTCAGCGTCACGGGAGGCATCTCGCCGCGGGCAGGGAACTTGAAGCGGACGATCGAAGAGCGCGGATAAGACTCGTTCTTGCCGGTGGTCTTCTTGCCGAAGGTCTCATAGACGGTCGAGACATTGCCTTCGACGCTGGTCGGATACTGCAGATTGAGCGCCATGAAGGCGGGATCGATGATATGGCAACCCATGTCGCCGAGGGAGCCGGTGCCGAAATCGCACCAGGCGCGCCACTTCCCAGGGTGATAAGAAGCGTGGTAAGGACGGAACGCCGCCGGGCCGCACCACTGGTTCCAGTCCATGCCATCAGGGGCTTTCTGCGCGTCGAGCGGACGATCCATCTCGAGGCTCTGCGGCCAGATCGGGCGATTGGTCCAGGTGTGGACTTCCCGGACCTTGCCGATGAGGCCGGCGGCGATCCATTCGGTCACCTGGCGGATGCCTTCGCCCGAGTGACCTTGGTTGCCCATCTGGGTGACGACCTTATATTTGTGCGCCGACTCGGTCAGGATGCGCGCCTCGAAGACGGAGTGCGAGATGGGCTTCTGGACGTAGACGTGCTTGCCGCGGCGCATGCACTCCATCGCGATGTAGGCGTGGGAGTGGTCGGGGGTGGCGATGATGACGGCATCGATGTCCTTCTGTTCGTCGAGCATCTTGCGGAAGTCGGTGTAGAGCGCGGCTTTCGGCTGCTGTTTGAT
>RFRI01000520.1 GCA_009924535.1 Verrucomicrobiota bacterium | reverse complement strand
AGTCTTCCTTCGCGGCCTTGGCGGCCTTCTTCGTCGGCGGGCGGAGTTCGTCGGACGTCCAGGAATTCGGGTGGTCGGCGAACTGCTTGCGGATACCCGTGACGAACTTGGCGTCGATCGGCGAGCCGTTATGTTCCCATTCGCGCCGGACGTAGGTGAGGACGCCGGCGATGTCTTCGTCGCTCAGCATGCCCATCGGCGGCATCGTGAGGTCCCAGGTGCGGCTGCCGACCTTGACCGGTCCGCCGAGGCCGTTGAGGACGATGCGAGCGGTCACGTCGGGCTTGCCGAGGACCCAGTCGCTATCGACCAAGGGCGGGGCAAGGCCGTCGAGACCGTAGCCGTGCGGCTGGTGGCAGGCTGCGCAAAGGTTGGTGAAGGTGACCTTGCCCTTCTCGAAGAGCGCTTGCTGGGCCTTCGTGAGGGCTACGACCTTGGGCGGGGCAGGGGCGCCGGCTTTGCCGACCCAGGCGAGGCGAGCCGCGACGCTGTCCAGGTTCTTCAGCACGTTGGCCTCGGTGATGGCCTTCTTGAGCTTCGCGAGCGCGACCGGCTCGGCGTTCAGCCAGATCGTCTTGAGCGGTACGACCTTCTTGGTCTTCGGGTCGCGCGTGGATTGATCGAGGCCTCGCAGGATGGCGGCGCGGAGGTGGGTGCGGTCGCCGAGGCTGGCTGCGGTGTCGAGCATGCCTTCGATCGGTCCGGCTTTGCCGGCGATCGCGATCAAGGCGGCGAAGCCTTCGAGAGCGGGGCCGGTCTGCTTGAGGTTGGCGGCGGAACCCAGCGCGGCGACGGCCTTGGCGAGGGCGACTTCGCGGCCGCGGGCTCCGGTCAGCGCGCCTTCACGGACGAGGGCGTTGTCACCGTGGGCGGCGAGCAGTTCGGCGAGCGCCTTGTCGGCGTCGGGGACGTTCGCGCCGGAAAGACGGATCGCGAGGTGCGCGAGCACGAGGATCTCCTGCTCGTCCTTGAGCGCGCAGAGTTCAGGCAGCATCTCCGCCGGAGCGATGCGGACGGCGGCTGCCCGGACCTGGAGGTCGGCGTCCTTAAGGGCGAGACGGACGTCTTCAGCGCGGGCGGCGGCGAGGCCATCGAGCGACCAGAGGGCGTGCAGGCGGGCGGTGGCGGGGGCCTTGACGTCGGCGAGCAGGCCACGCAGCGGGGGCGCGGCGGCGACGTCGGCGGATTCGACCAGCAGG
>RFRI01000519.1 GCA_009924535.1 Verrucomicrobiota bacterium | reverse complement strand
CGTGACACGGCGGACGTCCTTCTGGCCAACGGGTGCGAAGTGCACACGCCTCCGGTCCAACCCTGCTGTGGATCGCTCCACGCGCACAACGGCGAAGCCAACGCCGCCAAGACGCTCGCCAAGCGGATGATCGACCTCTTCCCGCCGTCGCAGTTCGACGCGATCATCACGAACGCCGGCGGCTGCGGTAACCATCTACGCCATTACGGGTCCTTGCTCGCCGATGACGTTGTCTACGCGCCGCTGGCAAAGCTCTGGGACTCCAAGCTCCGCGATATCCATGAATGGATGATGGAGCACGGCTGCCGCACCCCGCAGGCCGGCCTGGGTGACCTCACCGTCACCTACCACGATTCCTGCCACCTGACGCACGGCCAGAAGGTCACCAAGCAACCCCGCGACCTGCTCAAACTGATTCCCGGCTTGAAACTCGTCGAACTCCCCGAGGCCAACTGGTGCTGCGGCAGCGCTGGGATCTACAACATCACCCAGCCTGAGCAGTCCGAGCAGCTCCTCGTCCGGAAGATCGGGCACGTCATCGGCACCGGCGCATCGGTCCTCGCCACCGCCAACCCCGGATGTCACCTTCAGATCGCCCGCGGCCTCCGCCAAGCCGGCTCACCTATCTCTCTCCTCCAACCTGTGACATTACTGGCCCGCGCGTATCGGAAAGAAAAGATGGCTGAGTCGATGACTGCATAAAGGACTGAATCGATCACAGAAAAATTCGCTCCTTCTGCCCTCTGTCATCCGTCCTCTGTCATCTACTTCTGGCCAACGATTCAACCATTCAACCCGTCAACTCATCTTCCATGAAATCAGTCCACATCGGCATCATCGGCGGCGGCCTCATGGGTCGCGAAATGGCCAGCGCGTTCGCCCGCTGGTGCGCGCTTACCGACGTCTCCGTCCGCCCGGTCCTCACGGCCGTGGCCGATCTCAATCCCGCCACGCTCTCGTGGTTCGATTGCATCCCTTCGTGCACGCAGAAGACCACCGACTACAAGGCTCTGCTCGCCAACCCTGATGTCGACGTGGTCTACGTGGCCGTCCCGCATAACCTGCATGAGCAGCTCTACTGCGACGTCCTCGCCGCCGGCAAAGACCTCTTCGCCGAAAAGCCCTTCGGGATCGACCTCGCCTCTGCCCGCCGCATCCACGCCGCCGCCAAAGCCAGCGGCCGCTTTGTCCGCTGCAGTT
>RFRI01000518.1 GCA_009924535.1 Verrucomicrobiota bacterium | reverse complement strand
TTCGATCTGCCCGGCGAGCACCTTGAGCAAGGTCGTCTTGCCGCTGCCGCAGGGCCCCAGCAGGCAACAGAGCGTGCCCGTCTCCACGACGAGGTCGACCCCCGCGAGGACGGGCGTCGAGCCGAGCTGGCGGCGCAGGCCGGTGAGGCGGAGGGTGGGCACGGCCGGAACCTAGGCACAAGCCCCTCCGGGGGGCAAGGTCGCCCGCCGACTGTGAATGATTTCTCCGTCGGCTTCGCCTTCCCACGCTTGCCACGGGGCCGGTTTCGGGCAATTTGACGACTCCCATGCGTAACGACGACGAAGACGAGGACGAGAAGACCCCGGCCGTACCCAAAGACGGCGGCCCGAGCTCCCTGCTCATCCAGAAGAAGTTCCTCGAACAGCGGAAGATCTTCCTCTGGGGCGCCGTCGAAGACGCTTCGGCCCGCGACATCGTCGAAAAGCTCCTGTACCTGGACGGCGTCGACCCCGGCAAGGAGATCACCTTCTACATCAACACCCCGGGTGGCTCCATCACCTCCGGCATGGCCGTCTATGACACCATCCGCATGATCACCTCCCCCGTGAAGGTCGTCGTCACCGGCATGGCCGCCTCGATGGGCTCCATCCTCCTGCAGGCCCCCAAGGAAAAGGGCAACCGCCTCCTCTTCCCTCATTCCCGCGTGATGATCCACCAGCCGCTCATCATGGGCCGCATCCAGGCCACCGCCGTGGACATCCACATCCAGGCCCAGGAAATGGAACGCCTCCGCTCCGAGCTCAACGAGATCCTCGCCAAGGCCTCGAAGCAGAAGATCGAGAAAGTCACCAAGGATACCGACCGCGACTTCTACATGACCGCCGAGGAGGCCATCGAGTATGGCCTCGCTGACGCGATCGTGAAGAAGCTCTGAGGCCGCCCCACGCGCATGGGCATCGGCGACCGGGCCTACATGCGAGATCGCTCCGCCCCGCGCGTGCCGATCTCCATGACGGCATGGGTCGTCGGCATCCTCGTCGGCTTCTTCATTCTCAATCTCATTCAGGAATCCGCACACGCGGACTTCCTCGGTTGGATGGTGCTCGACGAAAACACGCTGCGTCCCTGGCAGTGGCTTACGCACGCCTTCCTGCACGAAGGCTTCTGGCACCTCCTCGGCAACTGCCTCATCCTCTGGTGGACCGGCGCGACGGTCGAACAGGAACACGGTCCGGCCA
>RFRI01000517.1 GCA_009924535.1 Verrucomicrobiota bacterium | reverse complement strand
CCTCTGCGACCTCGCGGCCGTGACGCACATCATCGAATCCGGACCGGCCCGCGTCGCCGAGCTCATCGCCTGGGGCGTCGAGTTCGAGAACGGCACGGACGGACGTCCCGATCTCGGCCGCGAAGGCGGCCACTCCAAGCGGCGCATCCTGCATGCGCGCGACATGACCGGGCGGGCCATCGAATCCGCCCTGCTCCGCGCCATCGCCCGTTCGCCCAAGGTCGTGATGCTCGAGCATCACCTCGCGATCGACCTTATCACCCGTGCGAAGCTCGGCTCCTGCCCGATCGGTTCCCCCGAAGACCGCGTCCTCGGTCTTCACGTTCTCAACACCAAGGCCGGACGCGTCGAGACGCTTTCCGCCGAGGCCGTAGTCCTTGCCACCGGCGGGACCGGACAGGTCTACCAATTCACGACCAATCCCGACATCGCGACCGGCGACGGCATCGCGATGGCTTACCGTGCCGGCGCCGAAGTGCGCGACATGGAGATGGTCCAGTTCCATCCGACGGCCCTCAAAGCTCCGGACGGCAGCCGGGCCTTGATCTCCGAAGCCGTCCGCGGCGAAGGCGCCATCCTGCGCGACCTGTCGCTGCGGGCGTTCATGAAGGACTTCCACCCGCTGGGCGACCTCGCTCCGCGCGACATCGTGGCCCGAGCCATCGACTCCGTCATGAAACGGGACGGTGCGCCACACGTCTTGCTCGACGCCACCCAGGTAGCCAAGGGCCGCTTTGCCGAACGCTTCCCCCACATCCACGCGACCTGCCTCAAGGCCGGCTTTGATCTGACCAAGGAGCCCGCTCCGGTGGTTCCCGCCGCCCACTACCTCTGCGGTGGCGTCGCCACGGACCTTCGAGGTCAGACTTCGCTGGCCAGGCTTTTCGCCGTCGGCGAAGTCGCCTGCACCGGCCTGCATGGCGCGAACCGCCTCGCCTCCAATTCCCTGCTCGAAGCGGTGGTGCTGGCCCACGATGGCGCCGCCGCGGCCCACGATGAGATCATCACCCAGCGGGATGCCTCGGCACCTTTGCCTGCGTGGATCGACGGCTCGGCCGGCGACCCCGACGAGCGCGTGGTACTCACCCATAATTGGGATGAGCTGCGCCGGACGATGTGGGATTATGTCGGCATCGTCCGTTCGACGGAGCGCCTTCAGCGTGCCCGGACGCGCATCGGGACCCTTTCGGATGAAGTCCG
>RFRI01000516.1 GCA_009924535.1 Verrucomicrobiota bacterium | reverse complement strand
AGGTCAAGGTGCTCGACTTGACCAAGGACTTCCTCAACACCGACGGCACGATCAAGAAAGAGCTGTTCACCCCGGATAACATCCACCTCTCCCTGGCCGGCTACGAGGTCTACGCGGCCCGGCTGAAGCCGCTGCTGGACCCGACGCTCGGCGGCAAGGGTCTGGGCTCAGCGGTGGTGCTCCCCAAGAAGGAGACGGCGACCAAGCCAGGCTCTACCCCAGAGACCAAAACGACCACGGCCACTGGACCGACGGCCAAGACCGCGGACAGTAAATCGCTACTCTACCCCTACGCCCCTTACAACGAGGGCAAGCTCGACCCTCAACTCACGGGCTGGCCGCTGACCGAAGCCGAAATGGTCTGGGCCAACAAAGACGAATACACCCGCAAACCTGGCCACGAGATCAAGAAGCATCTGCCCGAGATGTGGTTCGTGACCCCGACCGCCGGACATTGGAGCGGCAAGGACGCCACTTATGGCAACGCCTGGCTCGCCCACCACGCCAAGAACATCGAGAACGTCAAAGCCGCCGGGGCGATCGATATCGCGTTGATCGGCGACAGCATCACCCAAGGCTGGGGCGGCGGCTTCGACGGTACGCCCTTCAACGCCGCCTGGCAAAAGTACTTCGCCGGTCTCAAGGCGGTGAATCTCGGCATCGGTGGCGACCGCATAGAGCATATCCTCTGGCGGCTCGACCACGGGGCCCTCGACGGTGCCTCGCCAAAGGTCGTCGTCCTGAAGATCGGCGTCAACAACGCCCCGCTCATCCAGGGCAACGGCGTGCCGGTCGCCGCGGCCGCCCAAGGCATCAGGCTCTGCGTCGAGAACCTCCGCCTCCGCTGCCCCCAGTCGCAGGTCATCGTCGTCAAGATCCTGCCGGCCTTCGACCCGGCCAAGGAAGTCGGGGCCAAGGTGCGCGAAGTCAACGCCGCCCTCGATGCCCTGAAGCTGGACGCCGACCCCAAGGTACGCATCCTCGACCTCACCGCCGACTTCACCCAGGCCGACGGCTCGTTGAAGAGCGAACTGTATTCCGACAAACACCTGCACCTGAACCTCGCCGGGTATGAGGTCTTCGCCGCCAAGCTGAAGGTCGCCGTCGAGGCCATGACGAAATGAGGAACTGGCCGCTGATAATGCTCTGCCTGGGCTTGGTGCTGAGCACCCAGGTGAGCTTCGGCCCGGCCCCCAAGCT
>RFRI01000515.1 GCA_009924535.1 Verrucomicrobiota bacterium | reverse complement strand
TGACCGGACCGGGTCGTGCAGGTCGTATTTCTTGTCGTAGTCGGTGATCCCGACGCGGGCGGCCCGCGCCTTCTCGTCGGCGTTCCGGTCCCAGGCGTATTTCGCCAGGTTCGCCTTGCCGCCGAGGGAGCGCAGCTGCGCGACGTCCTCGAGCTGCGCGTGCACGGCGTCGAGCCGGTGCTTCACGCGGTCGGCGGCGTCCTTGCCGCGTTGGTCGAAGCGCTTGGCTTCCTCGACGTCGAACGGCGTGAGCTTCGCTTTGGTGTTGGCGGCGAGCTCGAGGATGCGCTTCGGCCAGTCGACGGCGCGGAAGTTCTTCTCGTAGACCGCGAAGAACTGGTCGCGGTAGCGGTCGCGCATCCGCTTGTCGCCGAGCAAGGCGTTGGGCACCAGCGCGCTGGGCTGGCGGAAGACATACCAGCGGTCGTCACCGAACATCTGGTCCATGCCGTGCAGGATGAAGCTGAACTTGCCGGACGAGGGGTCTTCGTAGAAGCGGTAGTTGTTACGGTTGAAGGAATACCCATCCCAGTGGCACATGATCTGCTCGAGGGCGAGGTGCCGGAAGTAGGCGTCGATGTCCAGGATTCGGTCCATGCGTAGCAGCCTCAGGGGCGGATTCGGCTCCTTCGTGGCGCCGATGAGTTCCGTCAGGCGGACCTTCTCGTCCGGGTCGCCGTGGTCGACCTCGATGGGGCCGTCGATCTCGTTGCAGAAGGCGCCGTCGTAAAGGTGGCCCTTGGTATCCTTGAAGAAATAGGAGAGGAACTCGCTGTTGAAACCTTCCTTGAGCACATACGTCCCGAGCGGTTTGCCGTTGAGGACGACGTAGGCGTGCGTGCAGCGGGAGGCCGGCACGCCCGAACGACGGGCCATCTCGCCGGCGATCGTCTCGAGCAGCATCGTGCCGTCCTGCGCGCAGTTGTTCAGTTGGAACTTGGTCAGGCCGCGGTACTCCTGGCTCTTCTTCGACTTGGCGGTGCGGATCGAGAAGCCCGGCCGGTCCTCGGTGATCTGCCGGAAACTGCCGGCGGAGCCCTTGAGCTTCACCGAACACTTCTCGAGCGTGACGCCACCGGCTTCCTTGAGGGTCAGGGTGACGAAGTCGCGGGGGTTCTTCGTGAGCTTATCGATGCCTTCTTTGGAGAGGGTCAGTTCGAGCTTCGGGACCGTGCCGGCGAAGAGCGCGTCGGGCGAGAC
>RFRI01000514.1 GCA_009924535.1 Verrucomicrobiota bacterium | reverse complement strand
GTCAGCGACGGACAGGTCCGTGGTCCGGCCTGGTGGGCGCTCCGCGACTATCACCGCCTCTACAAGCAGCTCGGCTGGACCGGGAGCGCCACTTCAAGCGACCGCTCCACCGGCACCCCCACCCTCCGGGCGCGCACGCTCTGGCCCAACGTCGCCGCCGCCCACCCGAGCGGTACGCCGGCCAGCAGCGGGCTACCCAACAACAGCCTCCGCAACCGGCTCTACGGCTACTCCGACGTCTACGACGGCGACCTGCCGGCCACGAGCAGCAACAACCCCAACGCGAACGACTATCGCAATGGCGACAACAACAACCTCGTCACCCGTCCGTTGAACGTCGCGGCCACGCCTTACCTGCAACGTGTCACCCTCGCCTTCACGGTGAACAAGATGCAGTACTGGGACTGGACGCTGATCCGTCGGGGTAAACTCGTCTATTGGAGCTGGGACGAATGGGTGGATATCCGCCTCAACATCACCCCCATCGTCGTCATCCATAACCCCTTCAACGTCCGCATGACCTGGACTCCGGGCACCGCGAGCGGCGGCGCCAACAAGACCCCCTACGCCGCGGCGATCGGCTTCTCGGACATGGCCGACTGGAAGTTCCGCTTCAAGCAGTACAAGACCGGCACGCTGGCCAACCCTTACGTCTACGAGACCAAGATCACCGACTTCTTCACGCGCCAGGCTCCGGACAGCGACAATGACGACACCTTCCGCTTCTACCTGACCAAGGACGCCAGCGCCAGCATCACCCTGGAGCCCGGAGAAATGCGGGTCTTCTCCTGCGAACCCAAGATGGGCGAATGGGCCAAGTCGATCGTCCTCGACAATACGTACAACATCCAGGGCGGCTATCGCGACAACGTCTGGGATTGGAACTTCGGCGATGCCGCCACGCTGACCTTCAACATCGATAACCCCATCGCGCTTGAGATCATCCCGGGAGGCAACCTGCGCGTACGCCATGCGCTGAGCTGCTGGCCCGGCGACCAGCTGGAACTCAACACCTCGGCGAGCAGCAGCGCCGCCGCCGACAAGAACGACTTCCTGGCGAAATCGAGCGAGACCAGCGAGATCGCCTTCAACGACATCGGCCAGACGAAGTATCCGAGCCCCGGCGAGAAATTCTTCCTCAGCTGGCGTCACGTGCAGAATAAATTCCCCCGTCCGAACATCCCGGAGTGGGACGGTCGCA
>RFRI01000513.1 GCA_009924535.1 Verrucomicrobiota bacterium | reverse complement strand
TGCCCACGTGCCCCCTCGCGTGCTCCGCACGCGTTCACCTTTGCACTTTTGCACCTTTGCACCTAACACAGCGCCATGCCCTCCCGAAAGTCCGCCTGGATCGACGTCACCATCCCGTTCGCCAACGGCATGCATGGCTGGCCGGGCAATCCGCCGACGGTCATCAAACCGCACGCCGCGCTGGCCAAGGGCGACGTCTGCAACGTGTCCGTCTTCAACCTGAACACGCATGCGGGCACGCACATGGACTCGCCCTGGCACTTCCTCAAAGGCCTCGGCACGATGGACGACCTCCCCTTTGAGGCCGTCATCGGCCCGTGCCGCGTCGTCGAGATCAAGGACCAGGAAGCCATCAAGCCCGCCGAACTGGCCAAACTGAAGCTGAAGAAAGGCGAGCGTATCCTGTTCCGCACGCGCAACTCGAAGGTCAGCTGGAAGAAGAAGTCGTTCGATAAGGATTTCGTCTACGTCTCCAAGGAAGCCGCGCAGGTTCTCGTCGACAAAGGCATCCGCACGGTCGGCATCGATTATTTCAGCGTCGGCGGCTTCTACAAGGACGCCGTCCCGACCCACCACATCCTGCTGGGCAAGAAGGTCTGGATCATCGAAGGCCTGAACCTGGCCAAGGCCAAACCCGGCCGTTACGAGATGATCTGCCTGCCCATCCGCATCGCCAAGGGCGATGGCGCCCCTTGCCGCTGCATCCTGCGCCCGCTCTGATCAGTTCAGCGACTTCTTCCCCCGGGCGAAGGCGCTCGGGGTCACGCCGGTATGTCGACGGAACTGGGCCGTGAAGCTGCTCTGGTCGCAGAACCCGAGGCGCATCGACAAGGCGCCGAGCTTCTCCTCGCCCTTGATGATGCTTTCGCAGGCCGCGCGCACGCGGCACTTCATCCAGTAGTCGCGCGGCGAAAGGCCGAGGGCATCGGTGAAGCGACGCTGCAGCTGACGCACGGAGAGGCCGCACGCCGCCGCCAGCACCTGGGCCGAGGGATATTCGAGCAGGTTCTCCTGCAGCATCTTCGTCGCCGGACCGATCTTGACGTTGAGCGAGGCGATCGGCGCCTGGCCCATGCAGACGCGCGAGATGCCGAGGATGCCGATGATCTCGCCCTTCCGATTGCGGACCGGATACTTGCTGGTGACGTGCCAATCCGGCAGGCCGACCGCGTCCAGACAGATCTCGATCTTGTCCAAGACCGGCTG
>RFRI01000512.1 GCA_009924535.1 Verrucomicrobiota bacterium | reverse complement strand
CTAACCGCCAACCGCTAACCGCCAGCCGCGGATACCTGATGCATCGCCCTGCCCTGCGACCGGGTGGGAATAAACCCCTGGGATTGTAAGCCTATGTGGGCGCGAAGGAGGAGCCTTCGAGGGGACAAGCTGGCATGCGGGCAAGTTGACACGGGGAGATGCATCGCCCCGTGCCCACGTGTCTCCGTGCCAGCGTGTCCCCTCTTTGCTTAAGGGACCTTCGGTCGCTTAAGCAAAGTAATCCACGCCGCCCTGGAAGAGGGGCTGGTGCTTGTCGCCGGGGATGTTCTTGGCGACGTGCGCGCCGGTGCGCTCGGAGTGGCCCATCTTGCCGAGGACACGGCCGCACGGGCTGGTGATGCCTTCGACGGCTTCGAGCGATCCGTTGGGATTGAACTCAATACGGTTCGAGGGGGCGCCGGCGGCGTCGCAATACTGGAAGGCGACCTGGCCGTTCTTCACGAGGTCGGCGATGACGGACGCGGGCGCGGTGAAGCGGCCTTCGCCGTGCGAGAGCGGGATGGTGTGCACCTGGCCGACTTCCATACGCGCGAGCCACGGCGACTTGACCGAGGCGACCCGGGTATGGGCGTAGCGCGAGATGTGACGAGCGATGCGGTTATGGAAGAGGGTCGGAGCCGAGGCGTCGACGTCGCGGATCTCGCCATACGGGACGAGGCCGGTCTTGATGAGCGCCTGGAAGCCGTTGCAGATGCCGAGGGCGAGGCCGTCGCGCGACTTGAGCAGCTCCATGACGGCGTCACGCACGATGGGGGCCTTGATGACGGCGGCGATGAACTTGCCGGAGCCGTCCGGTTCGTCGCCGGCGGAGAAGCCGCCGGGGATCATGAGGATCTGCGAACGGGAGATGGCGTCGGCCAAGGCCTTGAGCGATTCGCCGAGACCGGCGGCGTCGAGGTTGCGCAGGACGAGGATCTCGGGCTCGGCGCCGGCGAGACGGAACGCGCGGGCGGTGTCGTATTCGCAATTGCTGCCGGGGAAGACCGGGATGATCACGCGCGGCTTGGCGACGCGGGCCTTGGGCTTGAGGCCGGAGCGGACGGTGAAGCTGATCGGGGCGGGCGTGCCCTGCGGCTCGCCGGCCTTGGTCGGGAAGACGGACTCGAGCACGCCTTCGTGCGCGGCGAGGAGCTCGGCGACGGCGACGGACGCGCCGGGCCAGGCGATCTTGGCTTCGGCGTTGGTCTGGCCGAGCACGC
>RFRI01000511.1 GCA_009924535.1 Verrucomicrobiota bacterium | reverse complement strand
TCATGCCTAGGGTCACGATGAACGGTGCGACGCCGCCGCGGGTGACGAGGAGCCCGTTGACCAGTCCGCAAGCGGCGCCGGTAAGCAAGCCGATGCTGATCGGAACGAACACGGAATACTCCCCCGGGTGGGCGAAGGTCGCGCAGGCGACGCCGCTCAGGGCCACCACCGAGCCGAGGGAGAGGTCGACGCCGGCGGTGAGCAGGACGAACGTCACGCCGACCGCGAGGATGCCGTTGATGGAGACCTGACGGGCGACGTTGGTGAGATTGGCGAGGCTGAGGAAAGTGTCGGTCGATACGGACAACGCCAGCCCGACGAGCAGGATGACAAGCAGGAGGCCGAAGCGATGGAGCAGGTTGCGGTCGAGGACGGGCATGGCGTTATAAAGGCATGGCGTGACGGAGCACGGTTTCTTGGTCGGTGGTCATGGCATCCAGGGTGACCGCGACCGAGCCGCGGCGCAGGACGACGATACGGTGGGCCAAGGTGAGGACTTCGGGGAGTTCGGACGAGACCAGCAGGACAGCCTTGCCGGAGCGAGCCAGCTTCTGGATGAGCGCGTAGATCTCAGCCTTGGCACCGATGTCGATCCCACGCGTCGGCTCATCGAGGATGACAAGGTCCGGCGAGGCCAGGAGGCAGCGGGCGAGCAGAGCCTTCTGTTGGTTGCCGCCGCTCAGTTGGGTGATCGGCTGGGAAGGGCTGCTCGCCTTCACGGCAAATTCGGACATCCCCGCGCCGACCGCGACGGCTTCGGCGGAATGATCAAGGAGTTGTCCGCGGCAAAAGTCGCGCAAGGCGGTCAGCGTGATATTCTGGCCGACACCGAGGGCGGGGATCAGTCCCAGACCTTTGCGATCCTCGGTGACCATGGCGATGCCGACGGCCAAGGCGTCTTGCGGGTTGCGAATGCGGACCTGACGTCCCTTGAAGCGAAGCTCGCCACTGGTGGCAGGTTGCAGGCCGTAGAGGGCGCTGACTACTTCCGTCCGGCCGGCGCCCATCAGTCCGGCCAGGGCCAAAACTTCGCCCCGGCGGATTTGGAAGCTGATGTTACGATAGGCAGGCTCACGGGTGAGACCGTCGACTTCGAGGAGGATTTCGTCGGTAGGCGACCCGCGGGTTGGGAAGATGCCGGCGAGCTCCCGCCCCACCATCAGCGTGATGAGTTTTGACGGGTTCAATTCCGATGCGGGGGCGGTTTCGACGAGGCTGCCGTCGCGCAG
>RFRI01000052.1 GCA_009924535.1 Verrucomicrobiota bacterium | reverse complement strand
ATGAAGGCGTTGCAATACGCATGAACGACGGCCCGCTTTCGCCGAACGAGACCCGGGACCTGCTGGCCCGGCTCTCCCACATGCCGAAGAAGTGGCTCGGTCAGAATTTCCTCATCGACGGCAACATCGTCCGCAAGTCGCTGGAACTCGGCGAGGTCAAGGCGGGGGACACGGTCGTCGAAGTCGGCCCAGGCTTGGGCACGCTGACCCGCACCCTGCTCTGCGCCGGCGTCGACCTTTATGCGGTCGAAGCCGACCGGACGATGCACTTCCACCTGACGGAATCGCTGCTACCCCGTTTCCCGAAGACCTTCCATCTCAAGGAAGGCGACGCCGTGGATTTCCCGCGCGCCGGACTCGTCGACCCGGCCGATGGCTCCTTCAAGGTCGTCGCCAATCTGCCCTATGCGATCTCGACGCCGTGGATGGACGGCATCTGCGTCGGTCCGCATCCATCGATGATGGTGCTCATGCTCCAGCGCGAAGCCGCCGAACGCCTCACCGCCGAGGTCGGCACCGGTCACTGGTCCGCGGTGACCGCGCAGGTCCACCTGGCGTTCGAGAAGATCAAGGTGCATCCGGTACCCGCCCAATCCTTCAACCCACCGCCGAAGGTCGATTCCTGCCTGCTCGTCCTCCGTCGTCGTCCTGACGCCAAGCGCCTCAGCCCCCGCGCCCGCGAAGTCGCGCGCATGCTCTTCACCCAGCGTCGGAAGCAGGTCGGGTCCGCCGCCAAGAAACTTTTTCCGGGAGCCGCGGACGTCGCCGCCTGGCTGGCTGACCTGCCCCGCTATGGTTTGACCAGTTTGGCTCGCCCTGAGGCGATTCCGGCCGAAGCCTGGCTGACTCTCTGACGCCTGGGGTTGCTTTCCGCCCAGTCTCTGCTCCTTATCCCGCCATGTCCGTAAAAGTAGGCCTCGTCTCCCTTGGCTGCGCCAAGAACCTGATCGATTCCGAGATCATGATCGGCCACCTCGCCAAGGCCGGCATGACCATGACCCCCGACGCCGCCGAGGCCGACGTGGTCATCGTCAACACCTGCTCGTTCATCGACGCCTCGAAACACGAAGCCCTTGAAGCCATCTACGAGATGAGCGACGGCAAGGCCACCGCCCGCAAGAAGGGCCAGAAGCTCATCGTCGCCGGCTGCATGTCCCAGCGCTACCAAGGCGCCCTGCCCGTCGTCGAAGGCGCCAAGGGCCGCGTCGAGCTTCCGAAGGTGGCTGCAACCACCCCTGCACCTTCTGCATCATCCCGCGCATCCGGGGACGCCATCGCAGCCGCACGGTCGAATCCGTCGTCAAGGAAGCCCGTCAGCTCGTCGCCGAAGGCGTGAAGGAGATCAACCTGATCTCCCAGGACACGACCTACTTCGGCATGGACCGCTGGACGGAAGCCCGTCCGAACCCGCGCAGCAAGGTCGACTCCTCCAAGGGCGAATCGCTGGCTTCCCTCCTCCGTGAACTGGACCAGATCGAAGGGGATTTCTGGATCCGCCTGCTTTACACCCACCCGGCCCACTGGAGCGACGAGCTCATCGAGACCATCGGCCAGTCCAAGCACGTGGTCCGCTACGTCGACATCCCGCTCCAGCACGTCTCGGACAAGATGCTCGGCGCGATGCAGCGCGAGACCGACGGCGCCTATATCCGCGACCTGATCGAACGCATGCGCGCAGGCATCCCCGAGCTCGTCATCCGGACGACCTTCATCGTGGGCTTCCCCGGCGAGACCGAGGAAGACTTCACCGAGCTGCTCGCCTTCCTCGAGAAGACCAAGTTCGACCGCGTCGGCGTGTTCAAATACTCCAAGGAAGAAGGCACCAAGGGCGCCAAGATGGAAGGCCACCTCACCGATGAGGTGAAGGCCGATCGCCATGCCCGTGCCATGCTCCTCCTTCAGCGTCTTTCCAAGCAGCGCGGCGAAGCCTTCGTGGGCCGCAAGCTTCGTGTCCTCGTCGAAAGCCCCGGCATCGCCCGCAGCGTCGGCGACGCCATGGAGATCGACGGCGTCGTCAAGGTGCCGAAGAAGCTCCCCATCGGCCAGTTCGCCGAGGTGACCGTCACCGGCGCCGAGGAGTACGACCTGATCGCGAAGTGATCAGCCTTCGGCGTCGCGTTCCGGCGCCGCTTCCGCGGAAGCCGCCGCCGCCGGCGAATCGCTGAGACGGATGAGCGCGTCCAACGACGTGAAGTGCCGCGTCCAGTCGGTCATGTCCGGGATGTCGCCGACGACGGTCGAGAACAGTTCGCGCTTTTCCTGCTTCAACTCCTCGATGCGTTCCTCGACGGTGCCCGGCGCGATCATGCGATAGATCAAGACGGGGTTCTTCTGGCCGATGCGGTGGACGCGGTCGACCGCCTGGGCCTCGACGGCGGGATTCCACCATGGATCCATGAGGAAGACGTATTCGGCGGTATTGAGCGTGATGCCCGTGCCGCCGGCCTTCAGCGAAGCGAGGAACAGGGCCGGGCCCTTGGTCTCCTTGAACTGCTCGACCGGAGCGGAGCGATCCTTCGTCTCGCCGGTGAGCTCGTAGATCGGCAGCGACGGCAGGTCGCGCGCGAGCGCCGACTTCACGCGCTCGATGAGCGAGACGAACTGGGAGAACACGACGGCCTTGGACCCGTTGGCCGCGATCTCGGAAAGCTTGGAGACCAGCAGCGTGACCTTGCCCGAGTGGGCCGACGGGCAATGCGAGTTCTCGGGCAGCAGGCCGGGATCGCAGCAGACCTGACGGAGACGCATGAGGAGCGTGAGCACCGAGGTCGCATCCTTCGAAAGCAGCGAGGCGAGTTCGCCCGAGAGGCCGCTGCCCTGCGTGAGGTGCTGGTAGAGCGAGCGCTGCTCATGGGTGAGCGGGCAAGGCAGGACGACCTCCATCTTCGGCGGGATGTCCGCGGCGACATGGCGCTTGAGTCGACGCAGGATGAAAGGAGAGACCTGGCGACGGACCTTGCCGAGGGCGATCGAAGGATCGCGCAGCATCATGCGCTCGAAGTTGGCACGCTTGCCGAGAAGCCCCGGCATCAGGAAACGGAAGATGGTCCAGAGGTCGGTCGGACGGTTCTCCAACGGAGTGCCGGTGATGGCGATGCGGTGGTCCGCCTGGAGCGAGACGCAGGTCTGGGTCGTCTTGGACTCGGGATTCTTGATCGCCTGCGCCTCATCGAGCACCGCATAGCCGAAACGGGTCTTGGCGAGCAGGTCGGCATGGCGGCGCAGCTGGGTGTAGCTGGAGATCCAGAGTCGGGCCGAGGGATTCTTGACGAAGTCGTCCTCCGCCGTGAGCACGGCGGCGCCGGCGCTCATCTCGGGATGGAAGCGCTTGATTTCGCCGAGCCAGACCGGGATCACGCTGGCCGGACAGACGATGATGGAGCGTTCACCGACCGGACGCGAAGCCAGCAAGGCGAGGACCTGGACGGTCTTGCCGAGGCCCATCTCGTCGGCCAGGAGCGGATGGGAGCCCAGTTCGCAGAGCCGGCCGAGCCACGCCACGCCCTTGGCCTGGTAAGGACGAAGGTGCGCGGGGAGATTGTCGGGCGGCGTCGGCTCGTGGAGCAGCTTGTCTTTCCAGGCCTTGAGGTCGTCGTTGAGTTTCAACGCACCCACCGCGGCATGATCGAAGAGCGAGAGCAGCAGGTAGCGCGGCACTTCGCCGTCCTTGGTGCGCCAATCCTCGGAGAAGTCGGCGACCGCGGCGTTATAGGCCACGACGCCCTTGCCGGGGAGGATGACCGGGCGGCCGCCGGCCTTCAGCAGCAGCTTCTGCTCGTCGGCCAGCAGGCGATGACCGCCGGCCTTGAGGCGCCAGTTCAGCCTGAAGGACTTGCCGTCGGCGGCCGACTCGGCCTCGGCGTCGACGGCCACCTGCAGCTGCTCGTTGCGGAAGATGTTGAGCGCGTCCTCCCCGATCAGCTTGAAACGTTTGCGCCAGTCGTTGAGCTCTTCGCGGACGAAACGCTCGATCCTGCCGATGTTGTCGATGGCCCACGCGCCGGTGGCCTTGCTGTAGGCGAAGCCGGCGCGATGCGCGACGGTGTTGAAACGGAAGAGGGTCTGACGCTGTTCGTCCGACAGTTCGTCGCCCGGAATGGCGCCAGGGCCGAAGCAGTTCCACGCATGACCACCCCGCCCTGCCCACGCGGCGGAGATCTTCAGGCCGTCGGACGAAAGCTCGAAGGAGACCTGGAGCTTCAACGAAGTCCGGGCGTTGGCATCCTTGCGTTCGGGTTCCTTGGGCGCCGCGGGCGCGGCCGCGGAGGCGGTCTCATCGATGGCCGGAAGCTCGTCGGCGATGAGTTCCTCGATCTCGTACAGGGAAGCGACGGCGAAGGGCGCGCCGTTTTCTTCCTCCGGCAAGGAGGTACGCCATTCGAGCTTGGCGCCGTTGATCTCGATCACCGCCCGGACGGTCTGCGTCTCGGTGCGCGTGACGGCTTCGGCGTTCTCAGGCTTGAGTTCGATCTGCCTGACCAGTCCTTCGGTATAAAGCCGACGTCCTTCGACGAGATCGGCCTCCTTGAAGGCGGCTTCCCACTCTTCCGGAAGGGACACAAACCACCTCTCCAGGGCTTCCGTGGAGTAGGAGCGATTGGCCGGACGTGGGGACGACATCGACGGACCCGAATTAAACCTGCCCGGATTTCCTGTTACAACCCCCAAACTCTGCCAATTTTAAGCAGGGGCCGGTCTCGTTTCGACTGGGTCTGGGCTTGTTATGCACGGGTCCCAGCGTCTAGGATTTATCTCCCTTTTACAGGCAAAGAAATGAAACATCTTAGCGTCGGAACCCGCTGGAATGCGGACCTTGTATCCTCTTATCACGAACAGTGGTCCAAGGACCCCTCCTCCGTGGACGCCGAATGGCGGGCCTTCTTCGAGGGCTTCGAGCTCGGCATGAGCCTCCCCCCCAAGCCGGCCAAGGGTGCCGCACCGGCCGCCGGCGGCGTCGATGCCGCCGCGCAATGGAAGGTCCTCGCCGCCATCAACGCCTACCGGACCATCGGCCATCTGCAGGCGCGCATCAACCCCCTCGCCGAGCCGACCGCCCATTTCGAACTCACCGACAAAGCCCTCGGCCTCGATGGCATCCCCGCCGACCGTATTTTCCATACCGGCGATTTTCTCGGCGGCAAGATGCTCCCGCTGGCCGAGATCATCGCGAAGCTGAAATCCACCTACTGCTCGCCGATCGGCGTGGAGTTCAGCCACATCCAGGACGGCGAACGTCGCCGCTGGCTGCAGGACCGTGTCGAATCGTGCGGACTCCGCCCGGCCTATGACGCCGCCGGCCGCCGACGCTTCCTCCGCTCGATCGTCCAGGCCGAGCAGTTCGAACGGTTCCTCCACAAGACCTTCGTCGGCGCCAAGCGCTTCTCCGTCGAAGGCGGCGAAGTGATGCTATCGGCGCTCGATCAGGTCATCCACCGCGCGCCAGGTTTCGGCATCACGGACCTCGTCATCGGCATGGCCCACCGCGGCCGCCTCAATGTCCTCGTGAACGTCTGCGGCAAGAAGGCCGAAGCTCTCTTCGCCGGCTTCTCGGAGAACCATGTTCCGGACACCACCCACGGCGATGGTGACGTGAAGTACCATCTCGGCTACGCCGGCGCCCGCGTCGTCGACGGCAAGGAAGTCAGCATCACGCTGGCCTACAACCCGAGCCATCTGGAAGCCGTCAACCCGGTCGTCCTCGGCCGTACCCGTGCGCTCGTCGACCTCCAAGGCGGTGCCGATCGCTCCAAGGCCCTCCCCATCCTGCTGCACGGCGACTCCGCCTTCGCCGGACAAGGTATCGTCATGGAAACCCTCAACCTGGCCGCCCTCAAAGGCTACCAGGTCGGCGGCACGCTGCACATCGTCAGCAACAACCAGGTCGGCTTCACCACCAATCCTGACGAATCCCGCACCGGTCGTCATTGCACCGAGATCGCCAAGTTCACCGAGTCGCCGATCTTCCACGCCAACGGCGACGATCCTGACGCCGTCGTCCTCGCGACCGAGATCGCCTTGGAATTCCGCCAGAAGTTCGGCGCCGATGCCGTCGTCGACATCGTCTGCTACCGCCGTTACGGCCACAACGAGACCGACGAACCCGCCTTCACGCAACCGGTGCTCTACCGGGAGATCTCAGCCCATTCCTCCGTCGCCGACCTCTACGCTTCCCGCCTCACTGAATCAGGCTCCGCGCCTGACGGTGAACTGATCGCGCTGCGCACCGAATTCGACATCATGCTCAACGCGGCCCAGGAACGGGCCCAGGCCGCCCTGGCCGTCGAGATCGAGGAACGAAAGAAGAACCCCGTCGGCGTCCGCCCCTTCCGCTCGCCCTACGAGCACGACGTCGATACGTCCGTCCCGCAGGAGCTCCTGGACAAGGTCGCGCCGGTCCTCTGGCAGATGCCGCCGGATTTCTCTCCGAACCCGAAGATCAAGCGGCTGCTCGACACCAAGGCGGAGGCTTACAAGTCCGGCACCCACTTCGATTGGAGCCTCGGGGAAGGCCTCGCCTTCGCTTCCCTGCTCGCGGAAGGCTACCCTGTCCGTCTCTCCGGCCAGGACTGCGAGCGCGGCACCTTCTCGCACCGTCACGCGGTCTTGCACGACCCCTCGAACGATGCCGAGTACTGTCCGCTCGGCTCCATCGCCGGCGCCGAAGTCGAACTCGTCAACTCGTCGCTCTCCGAATACGCCGTCCTCGGTTTCGATTATGGCTACTCGCTCGAAGCCCCTGATTCGCTCGTCATCTGGGAAGCCCAGTTCGGGGACTTCGCCAACGGCGCGCAGATCATGATCGACCAGTTCATCGCCTCGGCGGAATCGAAGTGGGGCCAGACCAGCGGCCTCGTCATGCTCCTTCCTCACGGCTACGAGGGGCAGGGTCCGGAACACTCCTCCGCCCGCCTGGAACGCTTCCTGCAGCTCTGCGCCGAGAATAATCTCCAGGTCATCCAGCCCTCGACCCCAGCCCAGCTCTTCCACGCCCTGCGTCGTCAGGTGAAGTCGGAACACCGTAAGCCGCTCGTGGTCATGACGCCCAAGAGCTTGCTTCGCCACAAGGCCTGCGTGAGCACGTTGAACGACCTGACCAAGGGTCGCTTCCAAGCGGTCCTCGCCGACGCCACGCCAGCCGCGAAGACCGAGCGTCTCATCCTTTGCTCCGGCAAGGTCTTCTACGAACTCGACGCCGAACGGGCCGCCCGCAAGGATACCACCACGAGCATCGTGCGTCTCGAGCAGTTCTATCCTTTCGACGGCGAAGCGCTCGCTAAGATCCACGCCTCGCTGGGCTCGCCTCAGAAGGTCATCTGGGTTCAGGATGAACCCAAGAACATGGGCGGCTGGTCCTTCGTCGCCGACCTGATCGAATCCACCCTCGGCATCCGCCCCGCTTACGCGGGTCGCGACGCGGCAGCCTCGCCGGCGGTCGGTTCGTTGGCGGTTCACAAGATCGAGCAGGCCGACATGGTGAAGCAGGCCTTTACGGCCTAATAGCGGCCAGTAGCGGATTTTCTCGCCTCAGGAACCCCTCCTACTACCCCCTAAACGCCCATCCTAGGTCGTTTAAAGGGTTATTTCCCCGTTGAAACAGGCAGGAATGGGTTCCAAGGTTGCACCTACCTAATTTTCATGGCCGTCGAAGTCAAAATCCCTCCCATGGGCGAATCCATCACCGGGGGCCTGCTGGCCGCCTGGCTGGTCAAAAGCGGTGACGCGGTTCGCAAGGGCCAAGCCCTCTTTTCCTACGAAACCGACAAGGTGACGTCCGAAGGTACCGCCGAGGTCGATGGCCAGATCACCATCGCCGTCGCCGCTGGCACGGAAGTCCTGGTCGGCCAGGTCGTCGCTTCGATCGAAGCCGGCGCCGCTGGTAACGCCCCTTCGGCGCCTGCCGCCTCCGCTCCCGCCGCCAAAGCC